>MIBM01000444.1 GCA_001830645.1 Spirochaetes bacterium RIFOXYC1_FULL_54_7 | reverse complement strand
GCTCGAAGTCCGTATGGGCAAGGGGAAGGGCGGTCCGGAATACTGGGTCGCGGTAGTGAAACCGGGAACGGTCATGTTCGAAATCGCTGGTGTTCCCAAGGAAACCGCCGCCGAGGCCATCCGCCTCGCGGGATCCAAGCTGCCGATCAAGACCAAGTTCGTGGTCCGGGCCGACATGGAGATGGAGTGATCAGATGAAGAATTCATTCAAGGAGCTCAAGCTCGATGAGCTCATCGCCAAGCGCGAGGAACTCAGGAAGAAACACTTCGACCTCCGCTTCCAGATGGTTATCGGCCATGTAGAGAATCCGCTCCTCAAGCGGACCCTGCGCAGGCAGATCGCCCGGCTCAACACTTTGGTGTGCCAGCGCGAGCGCCAGACCGAGAAAGCCTGAGGGAGGGACGGATCATGGAAGAAACGAAGAGGAAAGAGAAGCAGACCCTGCAGGGCGTAGTGGTCAGCGACAAGATGCAGAAAACCATCGTGGTCGAGATCATGATGCGAAAGCTGCACCCGCTGTACAAGAAGTACCTGACCAGAACAAAAAAGGTCAAAGCCCACGACGAGAACAATGAGGCGAAGATCGGCGATACTGTTCGCGTGGTCGAATGCAGGCCGCTTTCGCGCGACAAGCGCTGGCGCCTGGCCGAAATCGTCGAGCGCGCGAAATAAGCGTCTGAGAGGATCGGTATGATACAGGTTGAATCCAGGCTTAACGTGGCCGACAACTCCGGCGCGAAGACGGTTCAGTGCATCAAGGTACTTGGCGGTTCAAAACGCCGGTATGCGAGCGTCGGCGATATCATTGTCGTTGCCGTGAAGGCTGCACTGCCTAACTCCGCCATCAAGAAGGGAACCGTAGAGAAGGCCGTCGTGGTACGGGTACACAAAGAGTACCGCCGTCCCGATGGAACGTACATACGGTTCGATGACAACGCCTGCGTCATCATAGACGCGAACAAGAACCCGAAGGGCAAGCGCATCTTCGGTCCTGTGGCCCGTGAACTGCGGGACAAGGACTACATGAAGATCGTATCGCTTGCCCCCGAGGTCCTTTAAGGAGCGGGCGATGAATAAAACCATCGTGAGCACAAAGCTTAAGAAGGACGACACGATCCGCGTCATCTCCGGTAGGGAGAAGGGCAAGCAGGGGAAGATCGTCCGGATAGATCTGGCCAAGGGCCGTGCCATCGTCCAGGGTCTCAACATGGTCAAGAAGGCCATGAAGAAGAAGTCCCAGAACGACAGGGGCGGGATCATCGAGATCGAAGCCCCAATCAGGCTTTGCAACATGATGATCATGTGCAAGAAATGCGGTCCTACCCGGCTTGGCTACAAGATTGAAGGCGACGCCAAGAAACGTGTCTGCCGCAAGTGCGGGGAGGTCCTCTGATGGCCAAAGAACAGACCAAAGAGAATACCAAAGATAAGGCCAAAGACAAGGCCAAAGACAAGCCTAAGGAGAAGGTTGTAAGTGCACCTGTTGGCAAGGGATACATTCCCCGCCTGCGGAAAATTTACAACGAGAAGGTAGCCTTGGAACTGAAAGACGAGTTTGGATACACCTCAAGCATGCAGGTGCCCAAGTTCATCAAGGTTGTGGTATCCATGGGCGTCGGCGAGGCCAAGGAGAACAAGAAGATCCTTGATGCAGCCGTCGGCGATGTAGGCATCATAACTGGCCAGAAGGCTGTCAAAACCAAGGCCAGGACCAGCATAGCGGTATTCAAGATCCGCGAAGGCCAGGAAATAGGCTGCCGTGTGACTCTCCGGGGAACCCAGATGTGGGAATTCCTGGACAGGCTCATGAATGTCGCCTTGCCTCGCGTCAAGGACTTCCGGGGAGTCAATCCGAATGCTTTTGATGGTCACGGTAACTATTCCTTGGGACTTACCGAGCAGATCATCTTTCCCGAGATCGACTATGACAAGATCGAGAAGGTGATGGGCATGAACGTGGCCATCGTAACGACCGCCCGTACTGACAAGGAAGCCAAAAGCCTGCTTGCCAAAATGGGCATGCCGTTCAGGAAGTAAGAGAGGATTTGAATGGCCAAGAAATCGTTGATACTGAAGGCGCTGAAGAAGCCGAAGTTCATGACTCGGACCGTGCGTCGCTGTAAGATATGCGGACGCCCACGGGGGTACATGCGCAAGTTTGACATGTGCCGCATCTGTTTCCGGAAGCTCGCGAGCGAGGGTTTCATTCCGGGCGTAACCAAATCGAGCTGGTAGGAGGACTGGAATGAGCGTTTCCGATCCCATCTCCGATATGCTGACCAAGGTCCGCAACGCGAGCATGGCCCGCCACGAGAAAGTGGACATTCCGACTTCGCGCATCAAGCTCGAGATCGTGAAGATCCTCAAGACCGAAGGCTTTATCAAGAACTTCAAGAAGATCGTACAGGATGGACAGAATTTCATTCGTGTCTTCCTTAAGTATGATGAAACAAACGAGCCGATCATCCACGGCCTCGAAAAGGTGTCAAAGCCTGGTCGACGCGTGTATACAGGCTACAAGGGTCTACCACGGGTGTTCAATGGTTACGGGACCGTAATCGTTTCCACCTCGGAAGGTGTGACCACCGGCAAGAAAGCCTCCGAGAAAAAAGTCGGCGGCGAACTTATCTGCACCGTCTGGTAATTAGAGGGGAACCGCCATGTCGAGGATAGGCTATAAGCCAATTACCGTACCAAAGGGCGTGAAAGTCGCCGTGCAGGGGAACAAGGTCAACGTGGAAGGCCCGAAGGGTAAGCTAGCACAGGAGCTTACCACCTCCCTTATCACCGTTTCCGTAAAGGATGAGGTGGTAGAGGTCGAGCGCTCCAATGAGGAGAAGCAGACAAAGGCTTTCCACGGCCTGTACCGCAACTTGATCAACAATATGGTGATCGGCGTTTCAGAGGGTTTCAGGAAATCCCTCATAATCAACGGCGTCGGTTACAAGGCGGAGCTTCAGGGCCAGGTTCTGATGCTCAGCTTAGGATTCTCTTCAGACGTCTACGTCGGTGTGCCCAAGGGACTCACCGTAGCCGTCGAGGCGAACAACCAGAAGGTCGTTGTCTCCGGCATCGACAAGCGCCTCGTTGGGCAGTTTGCCAGCGAGATACGCAGCCTGCGGAAGCCTGAGCCATACAAAGGCAAGGGTATCCGCTACGAGACCGAGACCATTCGCAAGAAGGTCGGCAAGACCGGCGTGAAGTAAGGGACGACCATGAGTACCAAGGAAGCATCGGAGAAAATCCGCAGACGGGGAGCCCGCAAGGTTCACGTCCGCAAGAGCATAAGCGGAAACGCGGAGCGCCCGCGCATGACCGTTTTCAAGTCGAACAAGTATCTCTACATCCAGGTCGTAGACGATGCGACGGGCAGCACCCTCGTTTCGGGTTCGACCCTGGAAGAGGCGCTGAAGGACGTCAAGGCAACCATAGAAGGTGGAGCCAAGCTCGGCGAACTCGTCGGGCAGCGCCTCAAAGAGAAGAACATAGGTACCGTTGTGTTTGATCGCAACGGTTACAAGTACCATGGCATTGTCAAAGCCATCGCCGACGGGACCCGCAAGGCCGGGATCAAATTCTAGGGGGAACTCGTGGATAGAAGAGAAAGGGACGACAGGTCCCGGGATATCTACGTCGAGAAGCTCGTCAAGCTGAACCGGACCGCCAAGGTCGTGAAGGGCGGACGCAGGTTCTCCTTCTCTGCCCTTACTGTGGTCGGCGACCGCAGCGGCAACGTAGGATACGGTTTCGGCAAAGCCAATGACGTAACCGAAGCCATTCGCAAGAGTATCGAGAAGGCCAAGAGAAGCATGGTGAAGATTCCCGTGAAGAACGGTACCATTCCCCATGACG
>MIBM01000443.1:2759-3696 GCA_001830645.1 Spirochaetes bacterium RIFOXYC1_FULL_54_7 | reverse complement strand
GCATGCCGCCCGAGAATTCATGGGGATACTGCTTGTGCCGCTGGCCGGGATCGGGTATGCCCACCTTGCCCAGTATTTCAATCGCGGCCAGGGTGGCCTGCCTGCCTTTGATGCCCTGGTGGAGTTCCAGCACTTCCTCTATCTGCTTGCCTATGGTGCGCAGGGGGTTGAGGGCCGTCATGGGGTCCTGGAACACCATGGATATCTTCTTGCCCCGTATGCGCCGCCACTCGTCCTGGGTCTTGTACCCGGATATATCGATGTCCTCGAACAGCACTGATCCGGAGTCCACCCAGCCGTTCTGGTCCAGCATGCCCAGAAAGCTCTTGGTGAACACCGACTTGCCCGAGCCGGACTCGCCGACTATGGCCAGGGTCTCCCCTTCAAGCAGCTCCAGACTGGCCCCACGGATAGCGGTAAGGGTCTGACCCCTGAGGCTGAACTTGATTACCAGGTCCCTGACACTCAGTATGGGTTTCTTGCTTGCCACAGGGGCCTCCTAGACGTGGTTTCTGGGATCTGACGCGTCGGAGAACGCGTTGCCCAGTATGTAGAACGAGATGGTTATGATGGAAACCACGATGGTGGGGAAGATCAGCTGGTACCGCAGTTCCGGGGCCATCATAATGAGCCGGCCTTCGTTTACCAGGTTCCCCAGGGACGGGATATTGATGGGCAGACCCAGACCGATGTAGGTCAGGAAGACTTCCCAGCCTATGGTTCCCGGTATGGACAGGGCTGTCTTGAGCATGATCACCGAGACCAGGTAGGGCAGGATGTTCCGGGTGATAATCCGGCCCCCAGGGGTACCCAGACAGCGGGAGGCCAGGTTGTATTCCCTGTCCCGGATGATCACTATCTGGTTGCGCACGAAACGGGCCAGGCCTATCCAGCCGGTGGCGCACATGGCAATGACCATGGTCTTGAAGCTGGGCTT
>MIBM01000443.1:0-2671 GCA_001830645.1 Spirochaetes bacterium RIFOXYC1_FULL_54_7 | reverse complement strand
CGGGTATAGCCCCAGAGGGCTCCGTAGGTTATGCCTATCACCATCTCGGCTATGCCTACAATGATGCCGATCAGCAGGCTGGTGCGGGTGCCGCTCCAGATGCGTGACCAGAGGTCCTGGCCTATGGAATTGGTGCCGAACCAGAAGTCGGCACTGGGCCTGAGGTTACGGAACTGGATGTTGGTCACCGGATCGATATGGATATGCAGGGGATCCTTCTGGCCGGGCAGCAGGGGCTGGATGAAGGTAAACGCCAGAAGGGTGCCCAGAACCAGGAGTAAAAAGAGGGCGATCCTGTTTTTCAGGAAGACCTGGAGGGTGCTCTTCCAGTAGGAATAGTTCGAGTAGCCTCCGCGTTCGCTGGCTTCTGCGTCGAAGGTGGCAAACCCAAAGAGCTGGGGATCGTTCATGTCGATGCCAGCGCTGGAGCCATCGGCGGAGCTGGCCGCAGTCCCGGCGGCAGCATTGACCAGGGAATCAGCTGGGGAATTCTGATCGCTCATCATCGGGCCCCCTCGGTCTTGGTAAGCTTGATGCGGGGGTCAAAGGCGGCCATAAGCAGGTCTCCCAGGTACAGCCCAAGGATGCCTACAGAAGAGAAGATGAGGCACAGCGTCTGCACCAGGGGATTGTCCTGGCGCTGTATGACATCAACCAGGAGTCCGCCCATGCCGGGGATGGAATACAGGGATTCTATGTAAATGGAACCGGAAATGGTGGCCAGGATGGCCGCGGGCAGGTACTGGGCCATAGGAACATAGGCGTTGCGCATCACGTGCTTGACCATGATGCTGGAATCCGACAGGCCCTTGGCCCTGGCCAGCTTTATATAGTCCTTGTTCAGCTCATCCACCATGAAGCGCCTCATCCACATGGCATAGCCGGCTATGCCGACCACGGCCATGGAGATGACAGGCAACACCCAGCTGGATGGCCGGTATTTGTCGAAGAGGAGGGGCACCTTGAAGAGGCTGGTGCCATACAGTTGTACGAAGAGAAGATAGACTGCCGAAGGTACAGAACTTACGAAGACGATGTAGGCTGTCCAGGTCTTGTCCCAGAATCTGCCCTTGTAGCGGGTCATATGGATGCCCATGGCAAGGCCAAGAACTATGGACATGACGGTGGCCACCACGCCGAAGCGTACTGAGTAGGGCACCCGGGGGGCTATTACTTCCAGGACAGGGACATCCTTGCGGTAGATGGTCGACGTTCCCAGATCTCCCTTGAGGAGCCCGGCGTATAAATTTCCCAGTTGCTCGTACCAAGGGTCCAGAAGCCCCATCTTGTCCAGTATGGCTTCCCTCTGGCTCTCAGTGAGTTTGTCATAGGAGTCACCGAAATAGCCTTCAATGGGTAAAAGCCGCATAAGCATGAATACGGCGCTCACTACTATCAACAAGGTGACCAGGGATTGGGCAAGGCGTTTCAACGAATACTTGATCATGGCTGGCAGGCTGAAAGCCCCTCCTTGCATGTTTGCAGGATGAACGGAGCCCCGGGCTCCGCTATACGCATCCGCCGGATTGCTCCGGCAGATGCGGGTGTGGCCTATCCTACCTGCACGGGTAAATAGTAGCGCTTATTTGCTTGCAGAAAGGGCGGCGTCGCGTGTCTTGCTCCAGTTGGCTTCAGCCTGGGCGTATTCAGCTGCGGTGATGGGCTTGGGAAGGACTACCTGGCCCTTGTACTTGAGGTTCGACATACCAAAAGATGCAAAGGGTGAGGCATAGGGCTCCAGTCTGGAGCCCATGTAGCCGCCACCGCCGACCCGGTAGGGAATGATAAAGGCCTGGTCGATGAGAAAGGCTTCCGCCGCGGCGAAGAGCTCATAGCGTTTTTTCATGTCCACGACCTCGGCCTTGGCAAGCTTTGCCAGGCTCTCGTATTTGGGTACCCCGTTGACAGCCGGATAGCCGGTTGCCAGTTCGGGCCAGTTGTAGTTCGAACCAACGGTGAACGGATCGGTGTAGGTCTCGGGATCGGCATAGTCCGGACCCCAGTTCACTTCCTGGAAGGCGTAGTTGCCTGCCCGGCGGGTGACATTGAGGAATCCGGTGGCAGGGTATCCTACAGGAATAATGTCGATGAAGTCCTTGCCCAGTAGTCCTTCCATCTGCTGTTCCACGACCTGTACGCGGTTGGTCCAGTCGGTGGAACCGGTGTTGTAGGGCATCATCACCTTGACGGGCAGTTTTACCGTGCCGGCCAGGTCCTTCAGGGCCTTGACCTTGAAGTCCAGGGCCAACTGGCGGTTGAAGCTGTCGGTCTGGGCAAAGGCCGCGAGAGCGCCGGTGTTGACGAAGTCTTTGCCTGCAGCATTGGCAAAACCTGCCGGGGTGATGGTATTGGACAGCTGGCGCTGGGGATTGTAGGGATCCAGTGTTGTATGCGCTGCCTTGCGGTCCAGGGCGTGGAAGAGGGCTTTGCGGAAGTTGAGGTTGTTTACCGCCAGCTTCCAGTTTTCAGGCTCGTACTCGGCGGCGAATTTCGGGTTGAAGTTGAAGGCATAGAAGTAGGTATAGCTGCTGAAGCGGTACGGTACGACGATATCCTTGCGGGCAGGGTCCCTGGTCCAGGTATCCAGTATGGACGAGGGTATCATGGTCATCGAGATTTCCCCGCGCTGGAAGAGCTCGGGTAGATTTCCCCGCGCTGGAAGAGCTCGGGT
>MIBM01000442.1:22159-23322 GCA_001830645.1 Spirochaetes bacterium RIFOXYC1_FULL_54_7 | reverse complement strand
CCTATTAAGGCATCCGGCTCCCAGACAACGCATGAAAGTCCGAGTTACGATGATGGATCGGGCACCAACCGGCACCACGCCCGTCTGAGAAAGCTCTCCCAGGTCAGCCTGTCCTTTTGGCTGCGCCGCCGCAGAACGAGGAACCAGACACGCATTGCGTGGAATTTGATATGACGCAGGGATGGCATACAGTACCTGAGCCCGAAGTAGTTATAGAACCCGCGCAGTTTATGGGCCAGAACCTTGGCATGATGGAAGACCGGGGAGTGCATATTGCTGGTCAGCCACGCCTTCACTGTAGCCAGGAATTTATTGCGGCTCTTGATGCTCGGCTTGGATGCAAAGCATGTCTGCTTTACCCGCTTTCTCATGTAGTGGGTGAGCCCAAGGAAGTCGAATGTATTGCGTGCCTCCGGTTGCCCTTTGATTTCATTTCCTTGTGCTGCTTTTCCGAACTCGATGAGCTTCGTCTTGTCTGCCGCCAACTGCAAGTTGAATGCTGCAAACCGCTCGGTCATCTCCTTCAGGAACCGCTCCGCTTCATCCTTGAACTGGAAACACACAACGAAATCGTCGGCGTACCGGATTATTTCGGCTTTTCCCCTGAGGCTTTTCCTGAATCGGCGCTCGAACCACAGGTCGAGCACATAATGCAAGTAGATGTTCGCCAGAAGCGGGCTGATCGGTCCGCCTTGCGGCGTTCCTTCTTCGCTCCGGAATGCTGTTCCTTTGTCCATGTATCCGGCGTTCAACCACTTCTTGACCAACCGCAGGATTCGCGGATCAGCCACCCGATGGGCCAGAAACTTCATCAGCCAGTCGTGGTTGACCGTATCGAAGTAGGACTTGATGTCTGCTTCGACAACATAGTGCGTCCATCCATGATTACATGTCCGCCGGAGTTCGGCGATTGCGTCATGGCATGAACGGTGCGGCCGGAAACCATATGAGTGTTCGATGAAGTATGGTTCATAGATGCGACCGAGAATTTCTGCCACTGCCCTCTGGACCACCCGGTCACGGACCGTAGGGATGCCCAGTGGTCGCAGCTTTCCGTTGGCTTTGGGAATGTACACGCGGCGCACACTTGTCGCCCGATATCGACCTTGTTGCAGGTCGTTGTGGAGGGCGGCGATGTTCGCCTCGAGTTTCTCCGTGAACTA
>MIBM01000442.1:21542-22142 GCA_001830645.1 Spirochaetes bacterium RIFOXYC1_FULL_54_7 | reverse complement strand
CAGGACCGGGCGCTCCGTACTGGTTGAGCTTCATGAAGCATTCCGTCAGGAACTCTGGCGTCAACAAGTGTGCCAGAGATGTGAATCTCGTGCCTGTGTCCTCCTTGGCTCGTGCTTCGATCCGCAGGAGTTTCGTTGAGACGCTTTCGTCATTTCTGGGCATGACACATCCTTTCCCTCCTACGGAAAATCATTGTCCGATGCCCCTTCCCTCCACGGGCGTTACCCCGCTTCTACGGTACTATGAGCATCTCCGACTCCTGCAGGGTCGTCAGCTCACCTGTGCTTTCGGCTCGGTGCCACCTACCTTTCAACGAAGGAACCCGACAGGCCTCCCATGTTGCGTATATGAATCCTTTGATGACATGCCATCCGCTCAGACTCCGGTGGCCCCTCCAGAACGCTCGTGCTGTTAGCGTGAAGCAGGTACGCGTTCCGAGGCTTGTGCCTTCCCGTAACGGGGATACGGTCGGCGACCACGGGTATTCTCGGAGCTCAATCGGTTCACTTTCGTTACGGCCTGTCACCCCCTGTCATACGCTTGACGCCAGGCGTCGCCACCGGCCGCCCAATAACTCGGTTCCGTTTCACAGCCACTTG
>MIBM01000442.1:19188-21533 GCA_001830645.1 Spirochaetes bacterium RIFOXYC1_FULL_54_7 | reverse complement strand
GAAGCCCTTATGCGCCGCGCATGTATACATTCGACGGGTCTCGCAGCGCACCTCCTGGTCCGCCCCCTGTAAACAGATCAGTAATACCCTGGCAGCCACAGTACCAAACCTGGCAACCAGGTGATCATCATCAATACAGCCAGCAAGGCTATGAGCATCGGCCACAATTCCTTTAAAATGTCCATGATGCCAACCTTGACCAAGCCGCTGATCAGGAAGAGGGCCATCCCGAATGGTGGGGTACATAGCCCGATCATCAGGTTCACGCACAGAATCACGCCGAAGTGTACCAAATCAATTCCAAGTGGACCGAGCAGTGGAATCATGAGTGGTACAAAAACCAGCAGGATAGTATTCGTATCGAACAGGCATCCGAAAATCAGCAGTATAATATTCAGAACGAGCAGGACTTGCCCCCGTGACAGATTCGCTCCAATCACCCATTCTGTCAGGATTTTGGGAATCTGCTCACGGGCAATGATCCAGCTGAACAGCTGGGCTGCGGCTATGATGATCATTATGGTGCCCGTTGAAACCACTACCTTGTGGCCAATTCCGATCAGATCTTTCAGCTTGATATCCCGCTCAGTCAGCAAAGCTATGATGAGTGCATACAGGGTAGCCACAGCTGCGGCTTCCGTTGGTGTAAATATACCAGTGTATATACCAGTCAGCAGAATAACTGGAGTCATCAAGGGCAGAAAAGCGCCGCGCAAGGCTAAAAAAAGCTCCCGGAATGATGGCTTAACCGAACGTGGATGCTTGCGTTTAACTGCAACACCAAAGCAGTAAAGCATCAGCAACGCGGCCATCAGCAGCCCAGGTATGATGCCGCCCAGAAACAGCTTGCCAAGGGATGCTCCACTCAAGGCCGCATAAATGACCATTGGAATACTGGGAGGAATGATAGGCCCGATTGTAGCCGAGGCTATTGTCAGAGCTGCGCTGTATGGCTTGCCGAAGCCTTTCTTGATCATCGATTCTGCAGCCATGTGGCCAATACCAGCTGTGTCTGCAATTGCCGATCCAGACATACCTGAAAATATGACCGAGCTCAGGATATTGACATGGCTCAAACCACCAGGTATGTGGCCAACAAGCTTATCGGAAAAGTCAAACAAGCGTTTGGTGATATTGGTTCCATTCATTACCTGGGCCGCCAGGATGAACAAGGGAACAGCAAGCAGAATGAAAGAATTGACCCCGCTGATCATCTGCTTGACTGCAATAACCATATTGATACCATTCAAGAGCATGTATGACAGTGAGCCACAGAACAGAGCCATGAATATCGGAAATCCAAAAGCCATGAGCAGGATTACCACCAATGCGAAAATCAGTAGGGTCATGATGGATACTGTCCTTCCCTGGCCATAGCATGAGTGCGTCTTTCCAGGATGGACTGGATGATGCGGGCAGGAAAAAATAAAATCACCAGGACAAAGAACAATGGCGCCGGTATGTACAGGATAGCCCATGAAACCCGCAAGGCATTCAACTCCAGTGGTAAGACCTGCCGTATCAAAGCCAGGCTGGCTGGCATCAGGAAAACTGCAACAACGCATAGAAGCAGATCCTGGATCAGGAGCAGCATGAATTTTGCTGCTTCCGGGATACGGTGTATGAACAGATCCATCCGTACTGATTCATCCCGCCTGATGCCCAGGGCAGCTCCCAGAAAGACAATCCATGCAAAACAGATATTAGCCAGCTCTTCAGTCCATATCAGCGGATCATTGAGGATATAGCGTGTGAAAATCTGCAATAAAATTGCCAGGAACATGACCAGCAGAATCAACAAGGCAGCCCACTTGACTGCACTTTCCAGTACATCTGTCACTTTCGTTATATTGTTCATGGCAAATCCCCTTCCAGAAATCACCCGCAGTCGGTGCATAAAATGTCGCTCGAGCCACAACAGGCAGGCCTATGGACAGCCTGCCTTCCACGACTCAATCTTCTACCCTTATCATTGTACCGCCTGGATCTTTTCAAGCGTGCCCTGTCCCCAATCACCAACGTACTTCTTATAAATCTCATTTGCTTGTTGCCTGAAAGGCGTGGTATCCGGCTTGTAGACTTCCATACCAGCAGCCTTGAATTTTCCGATCAACTCGTTTTCGGCCTTTACCGTCCGGTCATTGTTCAGCTTGCGGCCTTCCACCAATGCATCAAGAATGATCTGCTGTTGTGCAGCTGGAATCCTGGACCAAGTTTGGGCATTGACCACCGGAATGATCGAGTTGACCATATGGTCGGTGATGATCAAAAACTTCTGCACTTCGTAGAATTTGGAACCATCGATGGTTGGCAGAGGATTCTCTTGTGCATCTACCGAACCAGTC
>MIBM01000442.1:18752-18894 GCA_001830645.1 Spirochaetes bacterium RIFOXYC1_FULL_54_7 | reverse complement strand
TGACATCAGCCATGGTATCCACCAGAGGCGTGTTGGGGCCAACAACAGTAGCCCATCTGAGCACCAGCGGCTTTGCGGTAGTAGACGCCTCCTGGTTACCTGCCGCAAAGATTCCAACTGTGCCAACAGCCAAGACCAGCAC
>MIBM01000442.1:14082-18589 GCA_001830645.1 Spirochaetes bacterium RIFOXYC1_FULL_54_7 | reverse complement strand
CATGATTATGATCCACCGATCAGCCACCCCAGTTATGGGCACTAGACACCAGAGCCTGCAGGTTTTCGAAAGGCGTGCCAGGACAGACAAAACAACCCGAACCCAGAATAAACCGCCCGTTCCCCACCCCCTGCCGTACTGCTTCATTGCAAGCCTTCCCGACATCCGTGACGGAACCATTGTTAAGGACCTTTACAGGGTCGATATTGCCGATCAAGGCTACCCTGTTGTGGCTGATCCCGGAAACAGCAGTCAGATTCATGGCAGCGTCAATTTCGATCAGATCCACCCCTGTAGAGATCATGTCAGCCAGTATGTCCATATTGTTGCCGCACATGTGGATCATGCTGAACTGGCGGCCAGGTTGCATCCGTTCCTTCAATGCAGTGAATATGCGCTGATGGTAAGGGTGGACCCAGTTGCGGTACATTTGCGGCGATATCATGTTGAGTGATGCCAGCGAATCACCAACATAGAGGATATCTGCACCTAGTTCTGCCTGGGCTGTGACAAAACGCAAGGTGGTCTCTGTCATAAGTTCAAGCAAATTCCGCATATCCTTAGCATCGGATTCGGGTGCTTCTCCAGATTCAATGTCCATCAACTTGAGCATGAAATTGTCGATGCCGAACAAATATGCGGCCAGTGAGAACGGGCCTGTACCAGTACCACGGATGGCCAAATCATCACCCGCCATCTCCTTCAAGTGACGGACTGCCTCCAGATACACAGGCATGCGGCCAGCACTACCCGGATCCGGAACCTTGAGACGACGGGTCTCAGCCAGATCGCTGAACAAGGCTCGTCTTGCTGTCGGCAAGGCACCCGGATACATTTCAATATCCAGTCCGAAGGCTTCGGCTATGTAGTATGTATCAGCGGCTGTAATCAAAATATCATGGCAAAGGTCTTCCTGCAGGCGCAGTTGCGCCTCGGCGATCAACCTGCCGTTTCTTACATACTTCCCCAACGGGATTCCAGCATGTCCAGCCGCATAGTAGCCAGTAAACGGGCCGGCTGCAGTACAATCTGGTTTCCCACCAATCGTCAATGATTCCAGTACGCGCTGTTTTGGGGTCATAGGAACCTACAGTTTCAGGATACCCGGCAGCCACAGTACAATGCCGGGGAAATAGGTAATTAGAATAAGTACAGTTACCAAAGGAAATACGAACGGAATAATAGCCCGGGACAAGCGGCTCAAGGGAATCGAGCCGACCTGGCTTACCGTGAACAAGCACATTCCGAAGGGCGGAGTTATCATACCTATCATGAGGTTCAATACCATCACTACACCGAAATGCACCAGATCGATTCCCAGCAACCGCACCAGCGGCAGGATCACCGGTAAGACAAGGATCATGATTGCACCCGGTTCCATGATCATCCCGAGCAGTAGAAGTATGACATTTATCATCAGCAACACTAAGTTGGGATTGGTTGTTATTCCTGTTATCCACTCGCTCAGGTGCATGGCGACACCTTGGTTTGTAAGGATGAATGAGAATAGCGTGGAGACAGCGATTATCATCAGTACATTGGCAGTTGACAGAGCTGTCTTTAGTATGGCTTCGCCCACATGTTTCCAGCTGAGTTCACGGTATACAAACATGCCGACAATGATGGCATAGGCCACAGCTACAGCTGAAGCCTCGGTCGGTGTGAACCAGCCTGTAAGGAATCCCGAGATGATGATGACCGGTGTCATCAAAGGAATAAATGCCCGAATGAACTGCCGGACCATCACAACAGGATTCAACGGTTCACGTGGATAACCTTTTCGGAGTGCATAAAAAAACACCATAACCATGAGAGCTACAGCCATCAACAAGCCTGGAACAATCCCCCCCAGGAACATGCGGCCTACCGATACCTCGGCAATGGAGGCATAGATCACCATAGGAATGCTGGGTGGGAAAATAGGACCAATTGTAGACGAGGCTGCGGTGACTGAGCCAGAGAACTCGTCATCATAGCCGGCATCCCGCATGGCCTTTATTTCAATTGTTCCCAAGCCACCGGTATCAGCAATTGCGGAACCAGACATTCCCGAAAAGATCAAGCTTGCCAGAATGTTTGCATGGCCCAGCCCTCCAGGTATGAACCCAACAGTTGCACGGGCAAAGCCAAAAATCCGGTCGGTTATCTTGCCTATGTTCATCAACTCACCGGCCAAAATAAAGAAAGGGATTGCTATTAAAAGAAATGAATCCATTCCGGTGATCATCTTCTGACCAACCACAATGAGCGGGATATCCAACCAGAACAGTGCCGCGATGGATGTCAAGCCGATTGAAATGGCGACAGGGATGCCGAAGAATAGCATCAAAAGAAAGATAAAAAAAACTGCAAGCATCATGGTTGTCCACCTTGATCAGTTAGCTGATCCAGACCTCTGTTCATGGATTTCAAACCCGTAAAAAGTTGCTCAACCGCAGCTAATGCGAGGATAAACCCACCTACGATGAGAGGTAGATAGAGCCAGAAGTAGGAAACCTTGATGGTGGAAAAAAGCTGGTCCCGTGTGAATGGTATCATCAGGAATCCGGCATAGATCATTGAGAGGAAGAAGACCAGACTGGTAACAGCACTGATGATCCGGCTGACAACCAGACCTCTGCCCGAAAGACGGTTGATGAACAAATCGAAGCGTATCAAACCCTCTCCCCCATACAGATGGCCGGCTCCCAGGAAGACAGACCAGATGAAACAAAGCCGGTTAACATCTATCACAAAGTCCATGGAGACATTGAAGACCCGCCGAAGGATGATCTGGGCAAGTATGGTCAGAACCATGAACCCTGTAAGGATCTTGAGCAGTATACCGGTCATTCGACGGAGACTACTGTTAAGTGAGTGCAAGGTCTTCATGCAGTACTCCATGAACCTTCTGGACTTTACCGGCAAGCCAGCCGGTTGGTATGGAAATGGGTGCCCACCCTGGAAGCCACACAGTCGTAGATTGTACAGCCTCAGGATGGTCACCTGATCCAGAAAAAATCAATTGCCCCGGATTTTCTTTATGATATCCGCCTTATACCAAGGTTCTTTCTCGTACTTCCTGTACAACTCATCCATATTCTGTCTGAAACTGGCCATATCGGGAGACTCATTGATGATTATGCCCTGCTTCCGGAATTCTGCGAATGCAGCCTTGTTGTCCTCGTCGATGACCATGACGGTATAGGCAGCCATATCCTTGGCCGCATCTTTGAGCACCTTCTGCAGGTCAGCCGGCAGGGTGTTGTACTTCTGCAAGTTCATGACGGTGGTCAGGCCCATCCACATATAACCAATCATGGAATAATGAGTGAGAGCCTCATATACCTTGGAAGCATAGGTATGGTAAGGGGCATTGTCCTGGGCGCTGACCACACCTGTCTTGAGTGCCATATACAATTCTGACAGAGGCATGGGTGTCACCACTGCACCCCAGCTCTTCCAGACATCCACATAGGTATCAATTTCGGGAACGCGGACCTTCAGCCCTCTGACATCATTCACGTTACTAACTGCTTTATTGGCAGTACTGATATGTCGCATGCCACTATCACCAGTAGAAAGGTGTACCAGATTGTACTTGGTCATCTCAGCGAAGACCTCATCGCCGATTGGTCCATTGACGATATCATAGGCCTGCTTCGAATCCTTGAATAGATATGGAAGGTCGAACATTTTGGTGTATGGATAGAAACCGCTGTAGATACCGGTGCCGGTCATGTAGATGTCCAGAGTACCCATGCGACATGATTCCAATCCTTCGCGATCGTTGCCCAATGCACCAGAATGGAATACCGTGACCTTGATCCTGCCACCAGAATCCTTCTCCACCGTCTCGGCAAAGCGGATCAGCGATTTACCGGCCAGGGATGTGGCATTCATGAAGGTATAGGCTTTGAGCTCGATCGGCGTCGCTCCACCACTGGCCACCGAGTCCTTACTGCCAGCTGCGAAGGCTACCGCGGTGCAGATAGCCATGGCCATGAAAAACATGATCGTCTTTCTGTACATACAAATCCCCCCTGCTTTTATTGCATGATGCCATACGGCTCATGCTGTCAAATTATCCCGATGACCGAAAAAACTTCCCGCAATTCCGCAACCTCGCCATCGGTGATGTTCTCCAATGGTTCGCGGACGATACCGCCGGGCAAACCTACCAGTTCCATGGCATGTTTCAGGATCGACTGGTAGACAGCTGTCGCCTTCCCTCCGATTTCAGCTCCAAGTACAGTAGGAATACTCCGCCTGGCTACACAGGAAGCCACAAATCGGTGGTACGGGATGAGTCTGTCCAGTTGTCGTTTCATGGTTGTATAGTCCCGTGCGAGTGAGGCCTCATGTATGGCATAGGCAATGCCGGGAGCAAAGCAAACCAACTCGGTTACGTAGGCCGGACAACCCAAAGGAGCCTCAAACAGATAAGTAAGATGACCAATCCCGCAGGTTATCACCATGTCGGCAGGATCTACCGCATGCGACATCCAGTAATAAGTTTCAATGTTGG
>MIBM01000442.1:7837-14056 GCA_001830645.1 Spirochaetes bacterium RIFOXYC1_FULL_54_7 | reverse complement strand
TTGGGAACCTTTGACAATCTGTGCATCAATCCCGGCGGAATGGCAATTTTGGATGTGGTGGGATTGTCGTAAACCATGATGCCGATGTCAAGCTTCTCCGCTACCTGTGAGAAATGCCGGTACAACCCCTCTTCGGTTACGTGCATGTAGAACGGGTTGCTGATCAGAGCACAATCGATGCCTAGATCCTGGGCTCTGATACTCATAGCCAATGTCGGACGTGTCGCGGCTCGACCAGTACCGGCAATGATCGGAACCTTTCCACCGGCTACTTCGACAACAGCCTTGATCATGGCAGCGGACTCGTCATCAGTCATCGCGTAGAACTCTGACGTGCTGCCCGCGATCATGATGCAGCCATCCTTGCCTTGCATGGTCTCGACAGCATACTGGATGGAAGCACGCATTGCTCCCAGGTCCAGTTCACCCCTGTGGTCGAAATGAGTGGGAAACAGCGCAATGGGTCCTTTTATAGTCTGGATCATTTCCTGGGGTTTCAGTGGCATTCCATACTCCTATCAGAGAGCTCCGACCTTGATCAGCATCTCCCGTACCTTGGCCACCTCTTCGGCTGTACCAGGCAACAATGGCCGGCGGGGATAGCCAGCCGGGTAACCCAACATCCGCATACCATCCTTGAGCAGACACACTGGATTGGTACGTCCACCCTGCCCCATGATCCTGTACAAGGGCAGCAACCGGCGCTGTATGATGGATGCTTCACGGACCTTGCCAACATGCAAGAGTTCAATCATTTGCCTGATCTGGTCACCGACTAAATGCGATCCACCGCTGATTACCCCACCGATGCGCTCGAACCCCTGCACATACGATTCCAGCACCATAGTGTCGTCGCCGTTGTAGATGATGAAATCATCAGGAGTGACATTGATGAACTCGGTCATCTGCTTGGCATTCAGTTCAGCCTCTTCCTTGAGCCCAACGATATTCGAAATCTTGGCCAGTTCTGCTACAATTGCAGGAGAAGTATTCACTCCAGTGAATATAGGAATATTATAAATAAGGATATCGACTGAGACGCTGGCAGCCAGCTTCTTATAGTGTTCCAGAATTTCAGTCTGGGAAGGCCTTGTGTAATAGGGAGCCACAACCATCACGGTCTCAAACCCGATTTTCTGGGCAGCCTGAGACAGTTCAATGGCCTCACAAGTCGAAGGTGCCCCCGTACCGGCAATCATAGGAATCCGGCCATTGAAGGCTGTATACATAGTCTCGAAGACCTTCATACGTTCCACCGTGCTCATGGTGAAAAACTCACCTGTCGTGCCTGTCAGAATGAAGGTATCAGCCCAACCTTTTGCCAGTAGGCTTTCTCCAATTTGAACCATCGCGGAATAATCCACTTCACCTTCTAATGTGAACGGAGTAACAACCGGCACAAGGATCTTGCCATAGCGGTCTTTTGAATACATCGAACCCTCCTCCAGATCAAAATAATCGTCTGTCATCAGACAATTTAAAGGAAAAATCATTCATTAATCAACGATTCCATATCAATCACCACCCGATGCAGGTGATACACCATGCTTTCTGTGGCCGCAGCAGTATCACGACGCATCAGCGAATCGACAATCAGCTTGTGCGACTCCAAGGCACTTTCTGCATTGGCACGTACTGCAAATGAAATACTGCGATACTTCTTGAACTCCTTGGAGACAAGGTTGTTGATATTGATCAACAATGAGTTATGAGTCATGTTCACTATGGTCTCATGGAAGGTCTCATCCAGATGAGCCATGGCAGCTACATCATTAGCATCCAAAGCCTTCAGGAACTGACTGCTGATCATATTGACCTTCTTGTACTCTTCAGGGCTCCCCTTCTCGATGGCAATTTTGACAGCCAGCGTTTCAATGGCTTCCCGTACTTCAATGAAATCCTTCAGTCGCGGCGCATTTTCACGAAACCAGTCACGGACGTTCATAAGTTCATAACCCGTGGCACTGCTGACAAAAGCGCCACGGCCTGGCTTCAGTTCGACATATCCCATAGTTTTCAACACCCTGAAAGCCTCCCTGATAGTCGAACGGCTGACATTCAGTTCGATGCACAGGGCTTGTTCGGATGGCAACTTGGCATGCTCTTTATATGTACCATCAATTATCGAGGCCTTGATCTTTTCTACCACCTGATCGGTGATGGGCATTTTCTGAACTGGTATCAAAACCCCTCCATAATTGTCTGATGACAGACTAAACTATGATTAGAATCCTGTCAAGCATAATTTAAGACAAAACTGCAGGAATATAATCCTGAAATTCCTGATACCTAATCGCTCAGTTTGGACGACTCAACCAGTGGCTGATTCCGCAATGTCAGGTGGCAGGTTTGGTAGGAATAGGCAAAATACCTTCCTGGAGGGATTTGCCGCCCCCGATCCAGCTCGTGTCGCCCTGGCCATCGCGCGCAGCAATCAGTGGACAATTGTGCCGGACGGAAACACCGCACTGAACTTGCTCGGCCTTTCCACGCAAGTGGCCGCCCACTGGATCTACCTCACCGACGGGCGCACCCGGTTGTACAACCTGGACGGCACCGAGCTCCGCTTCCTTCATCGATGCATCAAGGAAACGGCGGGCTTGTCTTACGAGTCAGCGGTCATTGTCCAGGCAATCAAAGCTTTGGGGAAGGATCAGATCGATGAAAGCGTCATACGGAAATTACGCACTATGAAGGCTTCACGGGAGTGGAAGGTGGCGCTTAAAGAATGCCGCTATGTCACGTCCTGGGTTTATGAGATCATCAAGACCATAGCCGGCGAGGAAGCAGATCATGTTTGAGATCGCAAGAGGGCCGGCCGGCATGCGGCAAGAACTATTCAGGGAAACAGCAATGCAGACGATGATCTTCGATCCAAATCCGCCGCCCTTCTCCACAATCATCGCATCGCTTTCCGAGCTGGAAAAGAGAATAAATGCGTGGCAAGTCGATGGGTGAACCTTCCGGGGGATGCGACGAGTCTTGCAGCGTACCCCCGTGCCCCCTTACGACGCTGCGCAAGTATACTTGCGAGACGTCTTGCGTCGTACCCCCGGACCCCTGCGGTCCTCAGCGGTTCGGACCGTACCCCTCGCTTCAAAGGTCGCGATTACGCGATGCTTCTACTCTACCCCTCCCAGGGACTTGCTCTCTGGGCATTATATTAGAGTAATGGCCAATTTCTCCATGTGGGACCGTACCTCGGGCCAGGTCCAGCCGTTGAGGAACAAGGGATCCGGTTCGCCGATTGTATCATCAAACCAGTTCAGGCCACGGATGGCCAGGAATCGACCGGCTTGTCCATATTTACGGCAGAATAGATCCAGCGCATCAGAAAGGGATATGCCATTCTCATTCAACAACAGCAGGTCGGCAAAATCCTTTTTTGATCCGCGGTTTGTCACAGCATTCACCTTCATCGCCGCCATATCGGGAAGGGACAGACACGGTACAAACGCCAGACTGGTATAAGCGTGCAGCAGAGGATACGAATGCTGCAGGATATCGATTTTTACCTGACCAGTGGTAGCGCACAGACTGCCTGCTGTCCGGTTGACAAACTGTATCCCTGGTATGGATCTGGCCAAGGCTTCCTGCAAGTGGATGGAATCAAAGGGCTCGAGAATGAAGAAATCAAGATCTACCGACCTGCGGTGGCCAAAGGCAAGTGCAAGCGAGGTTCCGCCGCCCAAGGCAGCTCCGCGGAGTGCCTCCAGTCCGGCCAGGGTATGAAGCAACTCCAAAAGTTCGGGTGAAACACTCTCCGGATGGGGTATCATAGGGAACAGTACAGGCTGAGGAAATTTGCGCTTTTGGGATCCAGGCGCAGGGAGGGCATAAGCTGCCTGAGCCCGCTTTTCCCATAAATCTCACGTATCACCAGCCAGTCCTCCCAGGTGCCGCGTTGCAGAACCCTTTCCACCAGCCAGCGTCCATTTTGACTGACGTCAACCAAAGCTTGATCGACATCCCAAAACAAGGTGGGAGATAGCCTGCCAATTCTGTCATCCATGGGTAAAAGTATAAGACATCATACTGCCGAGGAACAAGGGAACGAGTTCTGGTGGCATCCTGCCTTCTTTTTTGACAGATCACGGTTTCACCATTAGGCTCACTCAATTGTAGATCGCCATAATTGGATGTAGTAATGAACGAAGCACCCTGAACTGCCTCCCGAAGACTGGACAGTTTCAGGAGGCGGAGCAAACAGCGCAACAGCTGGGATTGTCACTTAGCAGAATGTACTCCATGGCCATAGTCGAATTCATCCAGTCCCACAATCCGGATGCCATTACGGCAAAGCTGGATGAAGTGTACAGCACTGTTGATTCCTGGCTGGATGACGATCTTATTCAGGCCAATTATGACCTGCTTTCCCAGGATATTTGGTTATGATAAAGGGTGAAATCTGGTGGGCAACCTTGCCGCCCTTACTTTGGACAAGGCCTGCTTTACCAAAATGGTTTCAATGCTTTCAAAACCCCAGATCCAGAAAATCAATACGAACCAGAAAAGTGATATACGATATCGATTGAAGACAGCGACCCGCTACCCGCACCGTCGAACATAGCCGGCATCGAGTGCGAGCTCGGGGCAGCCCTGGCTCTGGTGGAGGGGCGTCCGGATGTCGTTGTCTACCCTTACAGTAAGTCGCTGATCCTGCGCACCGGTGAGTGGAATCCTTGTGCGACCATGGCAGCCAGGAGACTATCGGCGGCATCGGGGGCAAGCTGGTTTCCGATGCACAGAGCCTTGAGGATGCCTATGGTGCCGCTGACAAGCACACCATGGGCAGTACAGGTTCTGCGGGCAAGCCGGTCATCGGTCACGACCACCCCGCCACGCTGTCTGGCCATGGCGATGCATGCCGCTTCGCCTGAACCCACTACCAGGATCAACTCCCTGAAAAGCAGGATTTCTGCCGGTGTCATGGTAGCAGCCACCGATACACAGCCTTTCGCCACTTCATCTTCTATCCGGGCAAGTTTGGCATAACCCGCAGACCGGCCTTGGGCCAGTTCCACCCGAACCTGTTTTGTCAGGAAGAGTACTGGACCATATCTGTCAACCAGCAGATCGAACCGGTCGCAGAGCGCAAAATTGCTGAGGGTGACGATATCGAAATAATGTGGAACCGGACTTCCCGGCACAAACTCAGGCATTGGCATGATCATCGATAGACATGGCCGTATTCTGGGCTATCCCGTGTTCGGCCAGCCATGAACGAAGGTCAAGAACGTGCATGCCCATCACCTCCGCCAATTTTCCGATGCTGATGAATCCGCCTTGATATGCGGCAAGCGCCTGCTGTTGATGGATGGGCAACTCGTTGGCAGGAAACTGGTAGCACGCTGCGATGGCATCCCGGACCAGACGGCCTTTACTGCTTTTCCTTACCCGCGCCAACCTGGCAAGCTGTTCATCCATTTCCAGATCGAGCTTTATATGCAGAGTCGCTTCCTGAGACATCAGTACCTCCCAATAATTACCATGTTTAGATATATGTACAAAATATTGGCTATGATAACAAGAGTCAATACAACACGGCCTCCCTTTCGGAGAAGACGCATTGCTTTCAAAGCCCCAGATCATGAAAAGCAAAACGGATCAGAAGAGTGGTGTTTGATATCAATTGAAGCAAGCGGACATGGATGGGTGGCCACGACTATCCTGCGGCAAAATATGGCTATTGTAGAACATACCGATGATCACCACCACTATGATACTATTGGCAATTGGGGGAGCTTCTCGAAGTGGGCATCCCGGGTGCACAGGAGCAAACCGTGCTGGATGGCCAAGGCGGCAATCCAGATATCATTGGTCGGAATCGGCGTCCCCTGGGAACGGAGTTGCCTATACAGGCTGGCGTACTGATGGGTAGTGCCTTCATCGGGGTACAGAACATGCACGAGCGGTTGTGTCGGCAAGAACGTTCATCGCCATAATTCCTCGTCGATCGTATCCATCGACGCCAGGGCTTCGTCGGTGCCAGGATCGTGTGCCCAGGTACCGATAAGGTCATCCATATCGTGGTATTCCGGTTCCGGGTTGTCCGGGTTCAGGCCGCGCATCAGAATTTCCACCGCCACGGCATTGAGGCTCTTTCGTTCCCGCTTCGCCTTTGCACGGAGCCGTTCATCCATCCAAGGCAGAATTCCCCGGATCGTATCCTGCATGCTATCCATGACTACAATGTAGGCACATTTAGTATTCACATCA
>MIBM01000442.1:0-7723 GCA_001830645.1 Spirochaetes bacterium RIFOXYC1_FULL_54_7 | reverse complement strand
TCTTGCAACCGGGGATCACACAGCTGACCGCGGGATGGCACAGGCACCAGGCCAGAGCCCAGGCTGCCATGTCGACTCCTTCGGGCAGTTCGGTGCGCTGGATCTCTTCTACTTCCTGCAAGGCGGCTTCAATCTTTTCGCGGTCGCGGCGGCTCCGTATGTCGGTGTCATTGAAGGTGGCTCCCGGGCGGTACTTGCCGCTGAGGAACCCGCTTGCAAGGGGAACCCGTGCCAACACGCCCAGGTCATCCCGGAGTGCTGCGGGGAAGACCGCTTCTTCGGGCTGCCGGTCGATCCGGTTGTACACCACCTGGAGTGCCCCGGCACCCACCTTCAGCGCCGATTCAGCCTGATGCACGCTGATGGTGCTGGCAATGGAAATGCCGATATTGCGTACCTTGCCCGCTTCCACCTGTTTCTGTAGCATGGTCCAGAGCTCGTTGTTGTCAAAGACGTCATCTCCGCCGGAATGGAACTGATAGAGATCGATGTAGTCGATCTGCAGCGCCCGCAGCGATTCCTCGAGCTGTTTGCGCACGTCCGACACCGACCAGAGCTGGTCACGATCGAAACGGTCGTTGTAATGATGGCCGAACTTCGTGGCGATTATCCACTTGTCACGCTCTCCCTTCACTGCCTGGCCCACGAGGCGCTCGGAGAGATGGTCGCCATAACACTCGGCGGTGTCGATCAGGTTGATGCCGTGATCGCGGGCCGCGCCGATAACCGCGTCAACCTCGGGCTGGGTGTAATCCTTGCCCAACTCCCCGCCGAACTGCCATGATCCCACTCCGACTACACTGACGCGGAGCTTGGTTCTGCCTAGCCGTCGATATTTCATGAATGTACTCCTGGCTCCAGTATATCAGATCCCCGGAACCAAGTGCCTGGCTTTCGTGTATGCACAGAAGAAGCGAGCCGTACCACGGAAGACGGCATCCGCATTCTTCCATAGGGGCAATTCCTGCGGGAACTGTGGGACAGCAAGCTACTGGAGGCATAATAACTGAACTGCCTCCCGAAAACTGGACAGTTGTAGGGGGCAGTTCAATAAGAGTTCCGGCATACAACAGGGAACATAGATTTGACGATAGTTATACCTTATGTTATACTAGTGGCATGAAGACAGCAATCTCCATCAGTGACGAGGTTTTTCTGGAGGCGGAGCAGACAGCGCATCAACTTGGATTGTCGCGCAGCAGAATGTACTCCCTGGCCATAGTTGAATTCATTCAGTCCCACAATCCAGATGCAATCACGGCAAAGCTGAATGAAGTATACAGCACTGTCGATTCCAGACTGGAGGACGATCTGATCCAGGCCAATTATGACCTACTTTCCCTGGATGACTGGTAATGATCAAAGGTGAGATCTGGTGGGCAACCCTGCCTTCCTTACTTTGGACAAGGCTTATTTTACCCGGATGGTTTCAATGCTTTCAAAACCCCAGATCCAGAAAATCAATAAAAGCCTCAAAGTGATATTCGATATAGATTGAAGCATGCGGCCTTACGCCCGCATTTCAGCGCCGATGAGCATGCCATTGCATATTTGATGCTCACAGGAGGTGTGCGCCATGATTACCAAAAAGCGAACTCCTGCCTTCCCCGCCTACGTTTGTACGAAAACGACTCAGGAAGGTGATCTCATCCTCATTGGCTGTAAGCTCGTGCAGCATGGGCGGCAAATGATCCTGCGGGTCTGGAACGGCAATCCTTGGCTACCGGTCTTCAATGATCTATATGCGGAGTTCCTGGCATTGTAGATCGTCGCCTTTTTACCTGGCCCAGTGACGCGTGACTCTCTTGGTGTGGCGAGGTTTGCCCTGGTAGTCTCCCTGAAGTTCAGTACGACTCATTCCTGTCATGCAACTGTGACGAGATCGTCTGAGAATCAGGATGACTCTTCCATTTCAAAGCATTTTGTATCGGTTATAGTTGCATCGCGATGCTCAGCCTGCCGATCACAGCCCTGAAGCAGGCTGGTAGTGGATTGGTGTACGGATTCAGGATACAGTATTATCAATATCGCAAAAAATAATTGAGGAGAAACGATGATCGATGTACGTTTCTATATGGTATCATTGAGCTTTCTTTTTATTGCGTGTTCTGCTCCAGATACATCAGAGCATAAAATAGAATATGCCGATTACTATACAAGCATCGCTTTACAACTCCAATCGTTAGAGCCCGCTGGCGCTACTGCTATTATTTTTGATAAAGTCGGTGAGCTCGCCGAGATCAACGTTGGATATGCAAACGCCGAGCGTGGCCGAAAATTCAATGGAACTACGCGAGTCTCAATAGGCGAACTCTCGGAGATCCTTATATCTGCATTAATCATGCATGATGTGGAAGAGGGGAAACTTGATATTGATAAACCCTTCGGCCAATACATGGAGGTTGATCAACTAGCCTCTGGTATGCCCGCCGAACTCCGCATCCGAGAAAGCACTATCCGAGAAATGCTGTATCAAGGTACTGGTATTCGGGCAAATTTTTCCCTAATGTTAAGGGGTTATGATCCTTCCATACATCTTGAACAATACTTGTCCCAAGCTTTGGTCATCCACGACCCCCAAGTTGCTCGCATTCCATCAAGTGCCTTGATCGATATGCTTGGACTCTTCGTTGCCGCGCATACAAAGGGTGACCTTGCGGCATATTCAGAGCGGTTAATTTTTAAGCCGCTGCGAATGCGATCGGCATCTTACGGCAGAACAGAACGTGATAAGCAATATGCAGTACATTATAAATATGGCCAGCAACTACCGGAATTCGAAGAACCGTCAGCGCCATCAAATTCCTTTGTGGCTGATAGCCATGATCTTGTTCGTTTCTTCAGGATTTTTCTCACGGGCGGTACCAATGGAAATCAACGTATACTAAGTGCCGCTTCGATCGCTGATATGCTCTCTTCCCAATCCCCTTCGATTAAAAAAAATCAGGGAGTAACCGTCGGTCTTCCTTGGCTTCTCGATCCACCAGGATTGTCTTTTCTTGGTAATGGGGCTTGGTATGCAGGAAAATACCTAGGCCACAGGTCATGCGTAATAGTTTTTCCTGATAGAGGAATTGGAGCACTTGCCGTTACCAACGCATGGGCATGGGATGCAAAAGAAACACTGTATGAGACCTGTTCCTCGTTCCTGACCCAGTATGCTGCCGAAGCACTCGGTATTATAAAAACCTCAAAACCTGAAGTGTCGAGAAGTCCAATCTCGGAAGATCTTCGCACATGGATTGACGGAACCTACGCTAGCGAACTCGGGCTAGTGAGGCTAGACCTTGTTGAACAAGTACTTAAGGTTACCTTCGAGGGCATAACTAACGAATTTTATTATGCCAACGGCATTGGGTTTGTCTCGTTGACTGACAGCGAGATTCAAATTATTCAACCTGCCGGGATTGGCTCGGTCGACGTGCAATTCGCCTCTGGATTCACAAGTCCCGCGAGCCTTAAGCTCACGAACCGTGACTACCCCACATCGTGGGCGTCGTTACCTGGAATGTATCGTAGAACCAATGGAGACGCTGCACTGCCATACGCTCTACAAATCCGGTTAGATAGCGAATATTATATAATCTCAGGAGGAGATGGCAGGGAATATGCACTCATCCCTAAAGTGGATGGCTCAGCCCAGATTGTGTGCAGTAGCGCTACAAGATTCTTCGGTAAACGGCTCAATTTCAGCGAATCTGGATCCATAAGACTCGAATCATGTATATATATTAGATAAACTTCTATCTGTAGCATTACAGATTATCTCGAAACGATGGACTATACAGGATATTTTTGAACCAGAGTATGCAAATTTGTTTCCTTCCGAGGAAGGAAGGCCAGCTTTCCCGTTTCAGGTTGCGCTTGGTACTTTGATGAAGATCTTGGAATATATTACCGACTCTGATCGGCGCTTCATGTTATCCGGGTTTTATCCTTGGCAGCCGGGCGGGAACCTCTTTCAACCGCTTCGTCTGCCGCTCCCATGGCGCCAACGAGGGCATGCCTGAGGTCTGGCAATCGACGATGCGGTTACGGTCTTGGCCCGGAGCCTGTGGTCCACTTAAGTCGGGAAAACGACGCGGACAAGCAAGCCCCCGTCGGATATGAACTCGCAGGCACCGTGAAGCTGCATGGCGAGGTTTTCCACGAGCATAATCCCGATACCGTGGTGTCCATCTGTATTGTCCAACTTTTTTGATAATCCTATGCCGTTGTCCCTGACGATCAGGACCGCGGATTGGTCGTCGGCTTTGTTTAGTTCTATTCGAATCTCGCCGGTCCGTCCATCGGGGAAGGCATGCTTCAAGGCGTTTACCACAAGCTCATTTATGATGAGTCCACAGGGGATCGCTTTTTCGATGGACAGCGACACTTCATTCGTCCATACGATGATCTGAACGCGGCTCCGATCTTGTTCATATGTATTCAGGAGATGGCCGGTAAGATGCCGTACATAGGTGGCGAAATCGATCGAGGTGAACCCGTCGGACTGATACAGAAGTTCATGTACCAGCGACATGGCTCTGACACGGGTTTCCATATCGCGCAGCTCATGCTCTTCCTTGGAGGACACAGTGGATTTATCGATCTGCAAATTGATGAGACTGCAAATGACCTGGAGATTGTTTTTTACACGATGATGCACCTCGCTGAGGAGCAGTTCCTTTTCCCTGAGAGAATCTATTATCGCTTTCGCGGTTTCGCGCTGCTCGGTGACATCGTGAATGATGTCGCCGATCAGCAGATCCGCGTTTTTGAATATCGGGAAGAAGGAATGATCGATGACTCGTTTGACGCCCGAACCAAGTTCGACGGTGGATTCGTACGATTCGGCCTTGATCTCCTCACCGCGTCCAAGTTCCCATTGTTTCCCAAGATTATCGAATCCTTCAATCGCCCTTAAAGGTTCGGGCATCAGTCCGATTCCAGCTTTCCATATAGGCTGCCCGACCAGATCCTTTTTTTCTATGCCCGCCAAGTTGCTCAAAACCGGATTGCAATCGAGCAGGATCCCCGTTTTGTCAAAAAGCATGATGCCTTCCGAGGATTGTTCCACAAGACCTCTGAATTTGGCTTCGCTTTCTTCCAGGGCTACTTCAGCGACTTTTCGTTCTGAAAGGTCAACGAGGGACACCAGGACTCTTTCCCAGCTTTCCTCGAATCCGGGGACGATATTCAATTTCAGCTGAAGGAAAACTCGTTTACCCTTGGAAGTGTTCATTATGGATTCGCATTCAAAGGTCCGGTTTCCCTCGGCCAGGGTGATCAGCTCCGATCTGAATACGTCGATCGAATCTTCATCGAAGAAATCAGGCAGTTTTCGCAAGGCTTCCTTTTTGTCAACGCATTCGAGCAGTTTGACAGTCGCGCGGTTGACATCCAGGATCTTTATCAAGGGATAGAACTCTATTATTCGGTCTTTAGTCGCGAAGAACTCCGCCCAATCATGAACCTCGTTTTTGCGCGCTTCATCGATCTTTCGACGGATTTCCGAGAAATCCTCCTCCCAGATTGATATAGGGGAATCCTCGAAAATACTTCTCAGGCGTTTTTCATTGGCTTGTAAAGCCTCCACGGCCTGCTTTCTATCGTTGATGTCTTTTCGGATACCCATCAAGCGCGTCGCTTTCCCGTCCGGCCCCCGTTCGATGCTCAGCACCGTAATCCGTTGCCAACGGTATGTACCATCCGCCGCGAGAAGACGGGCTTCGTATTCGTTGAATCCGGGCTCATTTTCTAATACGTTTTGAATTCTTTCTTGAAGAAAAGCTCGATCATCGGGATGGGTCCGCTCGATCCATTCGGACCGGTCGGCCGGACCCAACTTGGGTTCATAGCCCAACATCGTATAATAAGTGGGCGACGCGAACCAACTATCGTCTTTCAGATCCCATTCCCAGCTGCCGATCCGGGCAGCCTTCAGCGTACGATTGAAACGCTCGTCGGTTTGTGATTCGAGAATTTCCTTTTCGTGGAGTTTCTTGTATTTCTTCCAATTGAAGAGCATTACGAAGGTCGCCATCATGAAAAAAAATAGTAAAATGCCGATGACGAAAGTACTCAAGCGATTACCTCACCTACTAAAATAGTCGGCTAATAACGCTTAAAACACAACATTGCCGGTAAATGCACCTTCGCCATCGGGACTGGCTTATCTCTAAAACCTTTGAAACTGGATGCAGTTCACCTGCAGACATGGCATTTTATTTGATCCCTCCGCCTCCGGCTGCCCTCAGATACGCATCCACGGCGATAGCCGCGCGTCGCCCCTCGTCTATGGCTGTAACCACGAGGCTCTGCCCCCGCCTCGCATCGCCCGCGGCGAACACCCCGGGAACGCTCGTCGCAAAGTACCCGAAGGTGGCCTTCACATTGCCCCGCTCGTCGAGTTCCAACCCCAGATCCCCGGGTACCGTGCTCTCCGGCCCCAGGAAGCCCATCGCTACAAGGACAAGCTGGGCGGGTATCTCGCGCTCGCTCCCCGCCTTCTCACGCGGAACCATCCTTCCGCCCGCGTCCTTTTCCCAGGACACATCTACAATGCGTACGGCACGCACACCGCCTTTCCCGTCGGGCAGGAATTCCTTGGCTGTCACGCAGTAGGTACGCGGGTCATTCCCGAATTTCGCGATTGCCTCTTCCTGGCCGTAGTCGGTCTTGAGAATCCTTGGCCAGCGTGGCCAGGGATTGTCCGCCGCGCGCTCCCCTGGCGGGCAGGGGAGAATCTCGAGCTGGGTCACGCTCGCGCAGCCATGGCGGATGGAGGTCCCTACGCAATCCGTTCCCGTATCACCACCCCCGATGATCACTACGTCCTTCCCCTTGGCGGTGACGTACAAGCCATCGGCAAGGGTGGATTCCAAGAGGCTTTTCGTGTTGTGCGTGAGGAAGTCCACCGCGAAGTGCACGCCTGAAAGCTCGCGTCCCGGCACCGCGATGTCGCGCGGCTTGGTGGCGCCACAGGCGATCACCATGGCATCGCATGAGGCCCGAAGCTCCTTGGCTGCAAGAGCCGTGCCCACTTCCACGCCAGAGTTGAACTGGACGCCTTCCACCTTCATCAAGTCTATCCGCCGCGCCACGATGGCTTTGTCGAGCTTCATGTTCGGGATCCCGTACATAAGGAGTCCCCCTGGCCGATCCGCGCGCTCGTACACGGTTACCTCATACCCCGCGCGATTCAACTGATCCGCGCACGAAAGGCCGGCGGGACCCGACCCCACCACAGCCACGCGCTTGCCCGTTCGCTTTGTGGGAAGCTCCGGAACCATCCAGCCCTCTTCCCAGGCACGGTCGGAGATGGTCAGCTCGTTGAGCTTGATGGTAACCATAGGCGCGATCGTACCCAGGGTACAGGCTCCCTCGCAGGGGGCGGGGCATACGCGCCCCGTGAACTCGGGAAAATTGTTTGTAAGCCGCAGGCGGCGCATCGCCTCGCGCCACAGCCCTCGGTAGACAAGCTCGTTCCACTCAGGCACCAGATTGTTGAGGGGACAACCCGACACGGCCCCATCGTAGATGACACTGGAGTGGCAGAAGGGGACGCCGCAATCCATGCAGCGCGCCGCCTGCCTGCGTTTGTCTTCTTCCGAGGTGAAAGCCTCGTGGAATTCCTTCCAGTGGCCAATCCGCGAAAGGGGCGCCTCATCCCCAGGGAGGGCGCGCTCGTATTCCATGAACCCGACAGGATTCGCCATTCCGCTTTCCTCCCCTTACTAGT
>MIBM01000441.1:3924-5130 GCA_001830645.1 Spirochaetes bacterium RIFOXYC1_FULL_54_7 | reverse complement strand
TTGTTAGTGTCGGCCTGGCGGAGGTGGTTTCTGGATCGCGCTGGGGAATTTTTCAGCTCTGGAAGGGGTTTAAGAGGGCTATGCCATAGCTTTCGAAGTCCCGGACATTCCGGGTGGCCAGGACCAGGCCGTGGCGCCAGGCGCTCCGGGCTTACTGCGCGTCCAGGGCGCGGACTATCACGAAATCGTTGTCCCTCATGCCCGCATGGCAGTTGATGCAGCCGTTGACCTTTCCCGAGGCATTGGACTTGCCTTCCAGGTCGTAGCGCGCCCAGAACCAGTCGCCGTTTTCAGGATTGAAGCCTTTGATTTTGGCCATGAGGGTGATGGCGGTGACCTGCCGGTCGGCGTTCATGTTCTCCTTGACGATTATCGAGCCTTCGGGGGCTGTCCGCGTCGGGGATGGCAGGCCGGCGATGAGGTCGGCGTTCACGTATATGCGGTGGTAGGGTCCGTGCGGCGCCTGGCCTTCGCGTTCACCGTCGTGGCCAGGCCAGAAGGACCAGGTGTCGTAGGAGGCGTCGACCTTGATGCGCTGCCACAGGGCCTCCGTGTTTGCATCGGACAGGGTGAGGGGTGGAAACCTCGCCTCGGTTTTTTTTGCACAGGAGCCGAAAGCGAGCAGGGCGACGAGCAGGCAGAGGGCCGTTAAGGCCCGGTGGAATGATGGCTTGTTCATCGGTCCTCCTTGACAGGGAAGCGTAGGGTAAAGCGCGTCCCTTGGTTCTTACCCGTTTTGACGGAGATCCTGCCGCCGATGGACCGGACCGCTTCGGCCACCGCGTCCAGGCCGACACCGCGGCCGGAGGTGGCGCTGACTCCGTCCCGGGAGCTGAAGTCCGGCCGGAATATGAAGCGGAGGAGCCGGGAGGAATCCGCCGCCTCGCCGGGCTTCAGCAGGCCCCGCCCTTCGGCTATGCGCCTGATGGCCACGAAATCCAGGCCCCCCTGCCGTCGTCGGCGATGTCCACCGCCGCTTCCCCCGGTGCGGGGGAATATACCCGGATGGTCAGCTTTCCCGCTTCCTCCTTGCCGGCCGCGACGCGTTCCAGGCTTTCTTCCAGGCCGTGGTCCACGGCGTTCCGGACCAGGTGGACCAGCGATGCCTTCAGTCTGCCGAGGCCGGGAAGCGCTCCAAGTTCGTTCTGCAGCTCCACGCGGACCGATTTGTCCAACTCGGCGGCTATGCTCCTGGCCATGGCCGCG
>MIBM01000441.1:0-3903 GCA_001830645.1 Spirochaetes bacterium RIFOXYC1_FULL_54_7 | reverse complement strand
GATGCTCTCTACCTCGTTGGTGAGACGCGTGGCCTCTGCCTGGAGTTCTCCAACGTGGGAGCGCGGATCGGAGCCGTCACGTATCGAGGCCAGGATGCTCTCCAGGGCATGGGCATGGCGTTCGAAGCCGCGCAACTCCAGATAGCGCGCGCTGCCCTTGAGGGAGTGGAAGGTCCGGAACAGGGCTGCCACCATCCCGCTGTCACCCAGGCGGCCGTAGCTCTGGTTCAGGGTAGCAAGTCCCTCATCGGCTTCCCGCGCGAATTCGGTGAAGGCGCCGGGACCCGCATTTAGTATGGCCGAGATCTCTTCGAGCTCCATCTCGCGCCGTTCGCGCTGGTCAGCCAGCTCTTACCGGGCGCGGACGATCTGGGGGCGGTCTTCGAAGATGGCCATGACGCTGTCGACCGTTTCACCTTCCATTATCCTGGCAAAGAGCACGTCCACGACGATTTCCCGCTCACCTCCCGCGCCGTCGCCGACCCGGAGTGTCTTGTCACGCAGGGGGTTGGTCGCCTGGATCATCTCCATCTCGGTGAGTGTATTGTGGAATACCAGGGAAAGGAATTTCCCCAGGTCCTCGCGTTCCGGGGCGGAAGCCGGATCCGGATAGATGAATTCCGAGAAGGGCTTGCCGGCCGGTTCGGTGCGCCCGAACAGGCGGACGAGGAAGGCAGAGTGCTGTTCACCGATGACGAAATCCTTGCGGATAAGCAGCAGCCCCTGGCTGATGTTGTCCAGGTATTTGCGGTTTTCCTGGTTGCGCGCCTCTATGGTCTTGTTCTCTATCAGAAGACGGTTGCGCGTCTTGAGGCCGTCGATCATTTCATTGATCTTGATGGCAAGACCGCCCAGTTCGTCCCGGGAATCGAGCTCTATGGAGTCGTCCAGGTTGCCCTGGCCAACCTGGGCTACCGTGGCTCCGATGGCGAGTATGGGGCGGACGACTATCTTCTGCATCAATAGTATGAGCAGGGCGGCCACGGCCAGGCCCATCGCGGCAAGTGACGCCGCCAGGAAGGTTGCCGCCGCGTTTATACGGTCGTAGGCGTTGGCCGTGGAGACCCGGTAGTAGGCTACACCACGGATGAACGGAGAAGATCCGTGGCAGTCCCTGCATTGGCTGTAATTAAGGATGGGGAAGAAGTATTCCATCTGCCGCTGGGCCGTCAGTTCGTTCTGGCGCGGTGTATTGGTTTCCAGGACACGCTTGAAATTCGGGTTTTCGAGGATGAGCCGCTCGGTTCTGTCGGTACGATCGAAGACCACTTTGTCCTGGAAACTGTTCACTGAATCGATGGTATCGTAGTCATTGAAGGCGGTCGTGCCGTCCCTGCGGTAAATGGTGACATCCTGGAATTCCTCCAGGGTCTTGAGCCCCTGCAGGGTCTGCACGGCTATGGGCGCCTCGCCCGCCAGCATGAGATTCCTGATGACGGTATTGAGGATCTCGTTGTTGACCGTCAGGTTTCGCCTGACCGATCCCAGGAGGTTCTCACGGGTGGTTCCGATCATCACCACCTGGGAAAGGGAAATGCTGACTGTCAGTACCAGGATGATGACCGAGACGACCTTGAAGCGAATTGAACCGAGGATTCCGTTCATGCTATGTCCTTAAGCGAGACGTTTACGGAGAATTCGCCGAATTCGCAGGAGAAGGGAATGCATACCACCGGGACGCCTTCGGGCCAGTGGATCTTGTAGCTCTTGCCGGTAATGACCCCAGGCAGGGATATCTCGATGCGGAATTCCAGGAGGTCCTGCTTGGCGTTCCCGGCGATGATGTTGATCAGCTCACCTACGCCGTCCAGCACCTCGTTGGTCAGGGCCAGATATTCATGCTTCGCCAGGCGGGAGACAATCTTGATGGCGGTCATGCGGCCGAAGCTCAGCACCACGGCACCACGGGTTTCGCCGGCCAGGCCGATGATGCCGGAAACCTCGTACAGGGACTTCGGGTCCTTGAGGAGGAAGGGCTTGCCGCTTGTAACCTGGAGGTCGAGATAATTCTGGAACAGGTTCACGGAGGCTTTAAGGAAGGGATTGACGTATTTGGCCTGCATGGCGGCTCCTCAGGCGTGAAGATATTTTCCTGTCTTCTCCAGCAAGACATCGCCCTTGATGGGCTTGACCACGTAATTGGTGACTCCCGCCTGGATGGCCTCCACCACATTGTAACGGGCGGCCTCGGAGGTGATCATGATAATGGGTGTTTTTGCGTAGCCACTTATTGCCCGTATACGTTGGACGAAGTCCAGCCCGTTCAGGCGGGGCATGTTCCAGTCCACCAGGAACAGGCCGATGGTGTTGCGCGAGGCCAGTTCGAGGGCTGCCTGACCGTCCTCCGCGTCCAGGATATCCCCTTCGTCTATCCCCCGTTCCTTGAGGATGTTCTGGTGGATCCGCCTCATGACGGCCGAATCGTCTACGACCAGGATTTTCATCAATCCCTCCGATCTCGGGTAGAGCATCAATCTGTTCCTGTCTGATTCCGCTTTGGCCGGCTGTCAAGTTTTTCGTATTTTGTCGCCGGGTTTGTGGCCCATGAGGTCCCTGGCCATGATGTAGCTTCAGGAATGTTTCTACCAAGGCGGCTGAAATCCTTTCGTCATGATAACGAATGTTTTTGTAACGGCTTATCCCTTCAGATGCTGGATACAACAGACCGCTTGTGAAAGTAGGAAAGAAGGCATAGATTCTCACCCGGGGAACTACATATCCTCGCCAAATTGTCTATACTTATCATGCAAAGGGTGTAAAAAAGGAGGTTCCAGTGGCTAACGGGAATCGGAAATACGGTTTTTCCTGGAGTCTTCTGGGAGATATCCAGGAAGGGCGCCCGAACCTCGGCAATCAGACCAGGCTGGAGGTTTACCGCCTGATGCAGTTTTGCTTTCGTGACGTGATTGAACGGCATGTCGGCACCGAAAAAACGGACCAGATATTCTATGAAGCCGGGGCTTTGGCGGGAAAGGAGTTCTACGAGCATATGATCACCCCGACGAGTGATCTGAACGAGTTCGTTCGACAACTCCAGCAAGTTCTCAAAGATCTGGCGATCGGAATCCTGCGCATCGAGCGGGCGGATATGGAAAAAGGCGAACTCGTCCTGACCATATCCGAGGACCTGGACTGCTCGGGATTGCCCGAACTCGATTTTGAGACCTGCGTATATGACGAAGGATTCATCGCCTCTCTCCTGGAAAGTCATTCCGGGACTCCCTTCAAAGTCAGGGAAATCGATTGTTGGTGTACCGGTGATCGAACCTGTCGTTTTTCTGCTACAGCAATAAGATGACCCAAGTATGAGTCAACCTTCAGCGGATGCTTCGGACCTTTCTGGCGCCGCGATTGAATCGCTTCAGGAACTGCTTTCCGCCGGATCCGTTCCGCCGGGGCCGTCCAAAGGGCTGAGTTCGCTGGAAGGGTATGAGATTCTGTATAAAGGCCTGTCGGAGATTCGAAACGCCGTTTTAGCTGTTTCAGCCGGGGATCTGGCATATCCGATTCAGATGAAGGGTTATTTGTCCGGCGCGATAAAGAGCATGCAGGCATCATTGCGTCATCTGACTTGGCAGACCAAAGCGATAGCTTCCGGGGACTACACCCAGCGCGTGGATTTTATGGGCGAGTTTTCAGTGGCCTTCAATGAAATGGTCCGACAACTCGATGAAACCATGCGCGATTTGCGTTTGAGTGAGGAGAATCTCAAAAAAACCGCGCGAACCGATCCTCTGACCGGCGTGAACAACCGCGGTTATTTCCTTGAACTGTTTCTTGCGGAAATCGAACGGAGCCGGCGTTATAGCCGCATGCTTTCCGTCCTGATGCTGGATGTGGATCACTTCAAATCGGTAAACGATGCCCGTGGCCATGCTGCCGGCGATGAGGCGCTGCGATGTT
>MIBM01000440.1 GCA_001830645.1 Spirochaetes bacterium RIFOXYC1_FULL_54_7 | reverse complement strand
TCCAGGATACCTCTCACCGTATCGGCAATGGGCTCGTCCATATCGTCGCCATCTACAAGTATGGTATAGACCCCGGTTATGGACCCCTTGTTGGAGGTCCCCGAGCGTTCAAGAAGCTTGGGCAGGGAGTCGAATACACTGGGAGTGTAACCGCGTGTGGCCGGTGGCTCTCCTATGGCAAGGCCGATCTCACGCTGGGCTCTGGCAAACCTGGTCACCGAGTCGAACAGGAGCATCACATCCTTGCCCTGATCCCTGAAATACTCAGCTACCGCAGTTGCCACATAGGCGCCCCTCAGCCGGGCCATGGGTGGTGTGTCGGATGTGGATACAATTATGACCGACCGTGCCAAGCCTTCCTCGCCAAGATCGTTTTCCAGAAACTCCCTGACCTCCCGGCCGCGCTCGCCGATCAGGGCAATGACGTTGACATCGGCGTTGGTATTCCTGGCTATCATACCGAGTAAGGTAGACTTGCCAACCCCAGAGCCTGAAAAAATTCCTATCCGCTGGCCTCTGCCCAGGGGCAGCAGCCCGTCAAAGGCGCGTACGCCGGTTGCTATCCTGGTCTTTATGCGTCTCCTGGTCAAAGCATCCGGTGGTACGGCTATGGCAGGATAAAAGGCCGGAGATGATATCTCGCCTTTCCCATCTGCCGGGCGCCCCATTGAATCGAGGGTGCGTCCTAGAAGTTTGTCTGAAACGGGAACCTGGAGCATGTCGCCAGTGGCTATGACGACACAGCCTATCTCGATGCCGTCAAGGCTTGAATAGGCCATGAGCTGGACAGTATCCCCACGCAAGCCGGCAACCTCAGCCCAGGCTACCTTGTCCAGACGCGGAATGAGGATCTGGCACAGCTCTCCGACCACAGCCTGGGGGCCCCGGCTTTCTACCAGTAAACCCTGCACCTTTACGACGCGACCGGTATACTTGATGGGATCCGCCCTTTCGACGGCATCCAGATACTTGCCGATGAGATCCATGGCTTACTGCGCCTTCCCGCGGGCTTTGATCGGCGAAATATCCAGAATCTTTTCTTCCAGCTCATGGAGCTGGCTTGCAATGCGGGCGTCTATTTCACCGAAATCGGTCTCGATTATGCAACCGCCCCTATCAACTGCTGAATCTTCCACAACGTTGAGGTTCTTGGCGTTTTCTGCCAGCTCTATGAAGTCTTTGGCGTGTTCGGTAGCCAGTTGCAGGTCTGCCAGATTGACCCGGATGATGACATCGCTTCTGGTTTTCAACTTTCGCAGAGCTTGCCCGATATTTGATATGACGACATTTTTCTGGTTTTCCGATATGGTCTTGACCACCTTGCGGGCAATCAGCAGCACCAGTTCGATGACCTGGGTTTCAGTCTGCTCCAATATCTGGCCGCGTTTGTCCATGGCCCTGTCCAGGATGAGATGCAACCGGTGCACAAGACGCTCGACCTCGGCCTTGCCTTCCTTGAACCCCTCTTCCCTCCCCTGATCGAAGCCTTTCTTGTAGGCTTCCTTGGTTACCTCATCCACCCTGGCCTTGGCCTGGGTTTCAAAATCCTTGATTTTCCCCTCGGCGTCCTTGATGGCCTTCTCGGCTGCAACTTCTGCTTCCCGGCGTATCTTGAGGGCCTGGTCATTCTTGATCTTGACTTCGTTGAATGCCGTCGCCTCGGCCTTGGCTATGATGTCCTGGGCTTCGGCGTTGGCCGCGGCTATCATGGTTGACTTTTCCAATTCCCACTGGGATCTGAAGAGTTCGGCCTCCCGCCTGAAATCGTCGGCAGTGGGACCTTCGTATTCAAAAACCGGCGCCGCTTCCTCCACGTCAGCCACCACTGCCGACCCTCTGGGGGCGTTCAGCACATAGGCACTGGTGAGGTTTACGGTTTCCTGGGGCCTGAAAACAGTCTTGGCCATGCGAGCCTGTCCTTATTGTATGAGTTGGTCGTCTTCGCCGCGGGCAATGATGATCTCGCCCGAGTCTTCCAGGTGGCGTATGACGGCCACTATCTTCTGCTGAGCCTCTTCCACGTCTTTGATCCTTACCGGGCCCATATACTCCATGTCTTCCTTGAGGGCCTGGGCAGCGCGCTTGGAAATATTCTGGAACACCTTCTCCTGGACTTCCTGGTCCACACCCTTGAGGGCCCGGGTAAGGTCCTGGGTATCCACTTCCCTAATGACCTTCTGGATGGACCTGTTGTCCAGCATGACGATGTCTTCGAACACGAACATCTTCTTCTTGATTTCCTCGGCAAGCTCGGGATTCTCTTCTTCCAGAGCCTCCAGGATGCCTTTTTCCGTTGTCCGGTCTGCAAGGTTGAGAATTTCGACTATGGCATCAACACCACCAGCAGCAGTGTAATCCTCACTGGACAGGGTGGACAATTTCTTCTCCAGCACCCGTTCTACCTCGCGGAGCACTTCCGGCGAGGTACGATCCATCATGGCAATTCGCTTGGCCACGTCCGACTGGTTCTCTTTAGGCAGCTTGGTCAGGATGTAACTGGCCTTTGCCGGTTCAAGATACGCCAGAATGAGGGCTATGGTCTGGGGATGTTCGGTCTGTATGAAGTTGAGCAGGTTGGCAGGGTCAGTCCGCCTGATGAAGTCGAAGGGCCTCACCTGGAGGGAACTGGTCAGGCGGTTGATGATGTCTATGGCCTTCTGGGAACCCATGGCCTTTTCAAGCAATTCCCTGGCATAGTCTATGCCGCCACTGGATATGAAATCACTGGCCATCATCAGTTCCTGGAATTCCATCAAAACCGAATCCTTGAGCTCGGCCTCGATATTCTCCATCCTGGCAATCTCGAAGGTGAGGGTCTCTATTTCGTCTTCACGCAGATGCTTGAATATCTCGCTGGATATCTCGCTACCAAGAGTGATGAGGAAGATGGCGGCTTTTTGACGGCCATTGAGATCCTTTGCGCTCTTGGGCCGCTTGGCCGAAGAACCAGATGGACCACTGGAAGACGATTTCCCTTTGGCCGTAGCGGCTTGAGCCATGGCTTATTCCTCCCTGAGCCAGGTACGCATGAGCTGGGCAACGTCCTCTGGATGTTCCTTGGCCATATTGATGGCATGTTCCTGGAGATCCAGACGCTTGCGTTCCTCGACGGACATTGACACCTCGATATTCTGTTCCTCCGCCTGGCGGATGGCATTCTCCCTGAGCATCTGCTGCTCCAGAGCACGTTTTTCCTCGGCAATGCGCCGCCTTCGTTCGAGTTCCCTGGATACCAACCGGAATACTATGAAAGCCACCAGCAGGAAAGCCAGGCCGATAAGCGAATACAGTATCACGCTCCTGACTTGTTGCTGCCTGAGGTAAGCCTCATCTTCTACCCTGAACTGGCCGGTACGGTCAAACTGGATATTGCGGACAGTAACCGAATCACCTCGCATCCTGTTGAAGCCGATGGCATCCCGTATCAGGGCAGCAGCAGCGTCCAGATCAGTCGGCGGTACAGCGACATACTCCCGTTCTATCCCGCCCTCGGGTTTGACCAGAGGTGTACCTTTGTCAGTATACTTCCATTTCCACAATCCGTCGATATTTACGGAAACTGTCACCCTGTCGATGCCAGGTGACTTGTCTTCAACACTGTTGCGCTTGTTGATGGCCTCATTCTCGATGACATGGGTCTGGGTCGCCCGGCCAACCATGTTCTGTAGATCAGCGTAGGCTGGTGCAGTCTGACCTTCCATACCTGCGGGACCTTCGGGATTGAAACCTGTCCCCTGGTACTCATAGGTAGTACGCTCGGTGCCGATGGTCACGGACTTAAGGATTTCCGAATCGTCATATGGAGTAAGCGGGTTGTCGGGTTTAAGGGTAAAGGGGTAGTACTCCTCGGTGGCCACGTTCTTCTTGCTCATGTCCATGTCGATCTTGATGTTCAGATCCCTGACACGGTCTTCGGTGTAGATCTGCTGGAGG
>MIBM01000439.1:3765-3939 GCA_001830645.1 Spirochaetes bacterium RIFOXYC1_FULL_54_7 | reverse complement strand
CTCCTCGCCGTTGACCCAACCAGGGAGTATTTTTATCCTGAACAATGGACCATCCTGGACACTGCAGCCAGCCTGGGTGGAACCCTGCTGCGCTATCCCCTTCGGCCTGCGGCTGCAAGCAGTCCAGCCACCCGGTCACCTGCCGGTCAGCCCCCTGCGGGCCAGACTCCAGCC
>MIBM01000439.1:211-3755 GCA_001830645.1 Spirochaetes bacterium RIFOXYC1_FULL_54_7 | reverse complement strand
CGGCCGGCCAGACACCAGTCGGCCAGACAGCAGCCGGCCAGACAGCCATCGGTGCAAGGGCAGAGCCTACCAACGATCCTCTGGGTAGCCTCATCGCTGCGGTTCCTGAAATGGAAAAGCCCTGGACGGTGGATCCAGCTCCGGAAAAGTCCAGTGCGGAGGCTGCCTATGGTTTTGTAGTTCCACCTTTGTTATCACCTGAAAAGCCGGCCACGCGTGAGCCATTGACTGCTACGCTTTCATGGCAGCTTGCACCAACCCTGCGCTGGGATAGGCGCTTCGATACCAGTGACTGGACTGAACCAGCCGACATTGACTTTTCCGATGCTTTATACGAATTGCGCACCCTGCGTACCACTGGTTCACTCAACCTTGCCGCCAATGCCTATGGCGGCTTGATAGGTATTACTACGAGCCTTTCCGGCCTGTTCCAGTACCAGGAACGGCCCATAGCCAATGCCGCCACCTCATCCCTTTCTGATTCGTGGTTGCTCCAGGATGCCCGTTACCGTACGGACAAGCTTTCAGGCACCATGAAGCTGACTGGTTCTCCCTTCCAGGATTCCTGGCTGTGGTCACCCACATCCTTGTCGTACAACCTGAATGCAACCCTGTACGAGTATGCCTTCACAGCCATGATAGGTGATGATCCGCAATACGAGGAACGTTGGGTGGAATGGGATGCCAAGCGCATAAGCGCCCACAACTTCTCCTTGGTGGCAGGCATCCGGCCGCTGGGCATCAACCAGACCCTCACCCTGCAGGCTGACCTGCCACCTTTGACAGAAGGCTATTCGGCAAAACTGAACCTGAAGGCCCCCTGGGCCGGTTTCAGCATGCAGACCAGATATGCCAGACCTGCAGTGGATGCCGATTTCGTATGGTCGCCTTTGGCCATAAGCGCCAATCTCGGGCTGGCACCCTGGCCTCTTCTGACAGGAAACCTGTCCTGGAGCATCGAGGACGAACGCCCTGAGACTGCTTTGGCCAAACTGGTGTGGTCTGGTTTGTCTGTGGAACTGGCCGCCAGGCGTGCTGCCTTGCTGAAGTTTGTAACAGCTGCTGACCTGGAAGACCCGGAAGATCCTGTGGGATGGGTTGCTGATAGTGAAGAGACTTTCCGTCCTGCCAATCTACGCGTCTCATACAAGGAATCCTGGAAACCTCCCCCGACTTGGAAAAACCGGATAGGCTGGACTTTCGACCTGGGCATGAATGCCCAGCAGAGTCTGGTCCGTTTCGCCGATTCGTCCATGGATCTGACAGTCGGATTTACCTTCAAGGTCCATGAGTTCATTGATGTGAAGTTTGCCTCCGTTTCCCGGAACGCCGCGTTATGGCGATATTATCCTGGCTTTTTTGATCTGGATCCAGAAAAATTTCCAGCACTCAATCCGGTTGAGGACATACTGAAATCTTTCAACTTTTTCGATCCCACCGAAGAGGACCGAAGGGCATCCTTGTTCAAGCTGAAATCCCTCTCGGCCAGCATGGTTCATGACCTGCATGACTGGGATCTTACAGCCAGCCTGTCCCTTTCGCCTGTGTTGGACAGCAACACCAGCGAATATTACTTCAAACCGGTCTTTTCAGTCCTGCTTGCCTGGCGAGCGGTTCCGGAGTTCAAGAGCATATACAAGCTTGATGGCGAGGTGGAGGAATGGTAAGCTTTTTTGTCGATCCAGGACTGACATTCCGGTCTTTGTCCGGATTCCTTGATTTTTTTGGATCCCGGGGCTAGGATGGGCCCAGAGGTGCATGTGCCGGAACCTGTTGGGATGGCCCTTGGCGATACACGGCTGCTCGCCGATGTCTGCGGAGCCAATGATTACAACCTTCGCCTTCTGGAGCGCCTCCTTGGCGCCCGTTTGCACGTCCGGGGCAACGAGATCATGGTTGACAGCGATGATGCCTGTGTCGCTCCCCTTTTCGTGGCCATAATCACACAGTTGCTGGAAGCCATAGGGGAGGGTGTCCCTTCATCCCCGGATCTTATTACTGCCATACATGCCAGCCTTACCCCGGAGGGTGACCGCCGGGACAAGGGAGGCCAATCCTGTGCCGACATGTTCAAGGAAGCGGCCATCCAGGTACCCGGCGCTTTTGGCAGGGTCTTCCCCCGGACGGCTAACCAGGCCTTGTACCTCCGGGGCTTGGCCACCCACGACATCACCTTTGCCATAGGTCCCGCCGGAACCGGCAAGACCTATCTGGCCGTAGCCTGGGCGCTACGGGAGGTCCTCACCAAGTCCAGGCGAAAACTGGTGCTTACCCGTCCTGTGGTGGAGGCTGGTGAAAGCCTTGGCTTCCTCCCTGGAGACCTTGCCCAGAAAATCAACCCATACCTGCGCCCCTTGTACGATGCCATGGAGGCGCTCGTACCCTTCGATGTGGTGCGGCGGCTGGAAGACAGCCATACCATAGAAATCGCCCCGCTGGCATACATGCGTGGAAGGAGCCTCAACCACTGTGTCGTGATCCTGGATGAAGCCCAGAACACAACCAAGGAACAGATGAAGATGTTCCTGACCCGCCTCGGGGAGGGCTCGGCAGCAGTGATAACAGGTGACACTACCCAGATAGACCTGCCCCGCAAGTCTGAATCAGGGCTCCTTCATGCCCTTTCAATCCTCTCCGGGGTGGACGATATTTTTACCTGCCGCATGGATGGGCGGGATGTAGTCCGCAACTCTCTCGTAAGGAAGATAATAGAAGCCTATGAATCTGAACTCTGAACATCGGTCGATGGCTGCACGGTTCGGCACCTTGCTGGGAGCCAGGCGCAGCTCCGGGAAATTCCGTATAGCCGTGCTCTCGGTTGCCTTTGTGTTGTCCGCTGCTGCGTTCGTGGGATTCGGTTCCTTTTCGCGGTATGCAGGTCTTGACGGATTCGAGATTGGCAAGGTAGCCGACCGTGACATCAATGCAGAAGCAGAGATCGTTTATGTGGACGAGCATGCCACCTCTGTACGTGCCGAAGCAGAACGCCGGCTCGTACCAGCGGTGTTCGTCATCGATGAAGCCCTTACCACAAGGTCTATACAAGCCTTCCAGTCCTTCAAGACAGGTTTCCTGGAACTGTATGCCACCTATGCCTCACGTGAAGAGTTGCTGACCAGGCTCACCAGCAAATTCCCTGATCTAGCCTCGTCAGGCATACTCCAGCGCCTTATCGACTATCCTGTTCCGTCTACCATCCTGACTCAGGCCGAGAGTCTCCTGCGTAAAGTACTTGGGGCAGGGGTTATAGCCATCCCGGACCGGGGCCTGGAGGCCTACAATCCAGAGCTCCTGGAAATACGCCGCTGGGACAACGGTCCTCTGGTGTACGAACAGCTAGCCCTGGATAGGGCAGTCACCAGGCGGACCGCACGGCGTATTCTGGAGGAGGAGGCGAAAGCTCTGAAGTTATCCACCAACCTGACGGCTAGATCGGTGGAACTTGCCTATGCCTTTGTCGTCGAGAATGCGTTTTTTGATGAACCCCAGAGCAGCAAGCGGGCTGAGGCTGCCGGAGCCAGGGTAGAACCAGTAGTCAGGCGTA
>MIBM01000439.1:0-182 GCA_001830645.1 Spirochaetes bacterium RIFOXYC1_FULL_54_7 | reverse complement strand
GGGTTCATCGTGACTCCTGTCGAATTCGAGCGTCTGGATGTCCTCCGGAAGTCAGGTCTCAGTTTTGATTCGGCCGCAGCTGCAAGTGGTGTTGCCCTGATCCTTGCTTTGTATCTCGGTTCGGCATTCATACTGGCCGGACCTGCTGTAAACCGGCGTCTTGATACTCCATCTTTCCTGTT
>MIBM01000438.1:4320-4462 GCA_001830645.1 Spirochaetes bacterium RIFOXYC1_FULL_54_7 | reverse complement strand
CCGGGCTCAAGGATGTCGGAGTCGATCTTGAACCTGTATTGACCGGTGGACTGAATCCCGTGCACCAGGAACGGGAGCAATGGATGTCGGGAGCCAATTCCTTCTCATTTGCCCCTGGAAAAATCATCATGTACTCATGCAA
>MIBM01000438.1:630-4160 GCA_001830645.1 Spirochaetes bacterium RIFOXYC1_FULL_54_7 | reverse complement strand
TGTCCCATAGAACGGGATGATGCCTGACGGGATGATACCAGATCATGAAAAAGACCGCCCCATAAGGAGCGGTCCCATTACGGCATTTGCCGCGTAATCCAGGCTAAAGTCAGCCCTGGATGATGGCCTCGGTCGGGCACACTGCAGCGCAGGCGCCGCAATCAGTGCACAGATCGGGATCGATCCAGCGGACACCGTTCTTCTCGCTGATGGCCTCTACGGGACACTCTGCATCGCAGGCGCCGCAGTTTACACACGCATCGGTTACCTTGTAAGCCATATGATTCTCCTCCAAGGGGGTATTTTAAGCACGGGTTCCGGGAAACAGGCACCTGAAGGGTACCTGGATTTCCTGTCCCATTCCAGCCGGGATTCTAACACGCAGACAGAATCCTGCGCAAGGGATTCGATTCCGGCTGGGCGTTGAGCCGTTCCGCTACTTGCCAAGGGCCTTGCGGGAAGGCACAATAGGAACCAATGAAAGAGCAACTGATCGTCAAGAACCTGCCGTTCATAAAGATCCTGCCTGCCTGGGCGCAGGAGCTTTCGTACAAATACTGTTCCAAGACCGCCAACCTGTACATAATCCATGGCAACATCCGCGATTTCCTGCCCCACAAGATGAACGAGGGGGAGTTCAACTTCGTGAAGATCCAGGATTATGTGTCCGAGGTGCTCTTCGGAAACCGGGACATCATCGCGTTCTGGGACCGTTCCAGCGGGGTCAGTTTCTGTACCCCGGAGATGCAGAAGGACTACATACGCACCATGCGGGAGCGTTTCCCTGACACCGAGGACGAGGAACTGTTCTCCTCCGATCCGGCCAAGGCCTTCAGGGTGCTGGAGCGCTACTTCCTGCTCAACATTCCACAGAAGAAGCGCATCGTGCTGATAATCGACTACGCCGAAACGGTGGTGCCCGCCGGCGAGGTGTCCAAGCTGGACGAGGTCGACCGCTACTGCTTCGTGACCCTGAACCGTTGGTCCCACGACCCGGTTTTTACCAAGGGGGATGTGTCGGTGATCCTGCTTTCGGAGAACCTGTCCGATCTGAATCCGCGCATTGTGGCCAGCCCGTCCACCATCAAGGTGGAGATTCCCATCCCCGATGGCACGGTTCGCAGCTCCTTTCTGGAGTTCCTGGATTCCAAGGAATCCCTGCTGCTTGACAAAGGTCTGACCCCTGCCTCGGTTGGAGCCTTGACGTCGGGGCTGAACCTGGTCAACCTCAACCGCTTGGCGGCGGAGAGCTGGCAGGAGGACAATCCCATCTCCATGGACTACCTCAAGGCCCGCAAGCGGGAGATAATCGAGAGCGAGGCCGGTGGACTCCTGGAGTTCATGGAGACCGAGCACGACCTGTCCTTTGTCTCGGGCCACGACTTTGTGCGCAAGCGCTTCAGGAACGCTGCCAGGGCCCTGAAACAGGGCCGGCTGGACGTGCTGCCCATGGGCTACCTGATATCCGGTCCCATTGGTACGGGCAAGAGCTTCATGGTCAGTGCCTTTGCCGGCGAGATAGGCGTGCCCATGGTCAAGTTCAAGAATTTCCGTTCCAAGTGGCAAGGGGTCACGGAGTCAAACCTGGAACGGGTACTGATAATCCTCAAGGCCATGGCACCGGTAGCGGTGATGATAGACGAGGCCGACGCCTTCCTGGGGGACCGCAACCAGGAAGGGGACTCGGGCACCTCCAACCGCATCTTTGCCCAGTTGGCCAGCTTCATGGGCAACACCGAATACCGTGGCAAGATAATCTGGTTCCTCATAACCTGCCGGCCGGACCTCCTGCCCATCGACCTGAAGCGCCAGGGCAGGGCCGAGGAGCATCTGGCCCTCTTCTACCCCGACACGGAGGCGGACAAGGCAGCCCTCTTCGACGTGCTGGTGCGCAAGCTGGACCTGCCTATTCGCAAGTTCCCCATCAGCGACCTGCTGCGCAAGTTCAAACACGACTTCTCAGGAGCGGACCTGGAAGCGGTGCTGATACGGGCCAAGCTGAAGGCCGCCATGGACGGCCGGTCCTTTGTCACCAAGGAAGACCTTGACGAGACCATGGCTGACTTCGTGCCCCCCGCCTACCCCCACGAGATAGAGCTGCAGAACCTGGTGGCCGTCCTGGAGTGCACGAGCAAGGAAATGGTCCCCAAGCGCTTCCAGAACCTGGACCGCTCGCGGCTGGTCAAAGACATACAGGAGCTTAAAAGTCTGCTCGGGGAGAGATGAGGCTGAGGAGCTGAGTATAGATCTGAGTAAGATTTATATTGACGCCACACCTCCTGGCGAATATCATGATAATCGCCAGGAGGTGTGGCGATTATGTATATTGAGCGTAGTCTGGATATCCCGGCTTTACTGGCAAAAAAAAGCGTCCTGTTGTTCGGGCCAAGGCAAGTTGGCAAAACCTCCTATGTACGAAGCCAGCTAATGCAGGTTGTGAACAGGACCTTCAATCTGCTGGACCGGGGTCTCCTGCTACGCTTGCTGGCTGATCCGACCATGCTGCGACAGGAACTGGCCGCCAATGATTTCCGGGACCGGATTGTGTGCGTGGACGAAATCCAGAAATGTCCGGCTTTGATGGATGAGATCCAGCTCATGATCGAGGAGAACGGCCTGACTTTCCTGCTGACTGGCTCAAGCGCCAGGAAATTGCATGGCCAGGGCCGCAACCTGCTTGGTGGCCGTGGACGGGACAGGGTGATGCACCCTCTGACCTGGCTGGAGCTAGGCAAGGACTTCAGTTTGCTGCGGGCTTTCCGGACTGGCTTGATCCCATCCCACTGGCTATCAGATGACCCTGAGGATGACCTGGACTCCTATGTAGGTCGTTATCTGACAGAGGAAGTTGCAGCCGAAGGCCTGGCCCGAAATATTCCAGCCTTTGCCCGATTTCTTCAGGCTGCCGCCCTGATGAATGCCCAGGAGATCAATTATACCGCCATCGGCAGCGATGCGGGAGTGGCCAGGCAGACCGTCCAGAGCTGGTTTTCGGTGCTTGAGGACACCTTGCTGGGCGAACAAGTGCAACCCTGGACCAGCTCGGTCAAACGCAAGGCCATCGAGCGCGCCAAATGGTATATGTTTGATCTGGGTGTAGTCCGGGCTCTGAGGGGGTTCCCCCGGGTTGATGAGGGATCAGCAGATTTCGGAGTCTTCTTCGAGCATTTCATCTACATGGAACTGGCTGCCTGGCGTGACTACCGGTCACCACGTACGCTGCTGCGGTACTGGCGCAGCACCTCGGGTTACGAGGTCGACTTCATCCTCGGTGATACGGTGGCCATCGAGGTCAAGGCTTCTGCGAAAGTGGACAATCGCGACCTGCGGGGGCTGCGGGCCTTGAAGGAAGAAACCGCCCACCAGGTCTTCATCCTTGTCTGCCGGGAAACCCGCCCCCGACGGACCGACGACGGTATTGACATCCTGCCCTGGCAGCTGTTCCTGGAACGGCTTTGGGCCGGCAACTATGGTTGATTGAGATTTTTATGTTTCTATATATAGAAACATCGCAGACTTATCCACAAGCT
>MIBM01000438.1:0-594 GCA_001830645.1 Spirochaetes bacterium RIFOXYC1_FULL_54_7 | reverse complement strand
GCTTGAGTTTTTTTTGGAACTCAGGGGCGGGAGACAACCCGGAAGCCGACGACCTCGAAACGGAAGTACGGGTCGTTGCTGAGCCGGTTGGACACGGCGCAGTACGACGCACTGAAGTCGAAGCTGCCCCCGCGATAGACACGGAGTGTGCCCAAGGCCGCGCCCGTCGGGTCTTTCAGGCTGTTTGTTGAATAGCCTCCATACCAATCCCAGCACCATTCCCAGACATTGCCGCTCATATCAAACAGGCCCAGTTGGTTGGGCTGCTTCCGGCCAACCGGCTGGGTCTTGTTTCCGGAATTACCGCTGAACCAGGCCACCGCGCCAGGCTCATTACCGCCGGCATAGGCCACGGTCTGCCTGGCCCCTGCTTCTCCACCCCGGGCAGCATACTCCCACTCAGCCTCGGTGGGCAGGCGGTAGCCGTTGGCGTTGGGATTCATGGTCACGCCATTCCAGGTATCATTGGAACTGGTCGGTACCGCACCCCAACGGTCCGGATCAGTGCTGCCACCTATGCTGTAGACCGGGGTTCGCCCGTCTTTGATGCTCAGGCGGTTGCAGAATACCAGGGCATCGTACCAGCTGACGTTG
>MIBM01000437.1:18332-38104 GCA_001830645.1 Spirochaetes bacterium RIFOXYC1_FULL_54_7 | reverse complement strand
TTGATCATGAATACCATCCGCAAAGAGCCGGAATCTGCGCCTATAGCCTTAAGTGTGGCAATATCCTCAAACCGGGCATACACGGCTTTTCTGAGGGCATGGAAAATGTTCACACCCACAACCAGGAAGATCAGTCCTACAAGTATCATCATTATGGATTTTTCCATCCGGAGGGCCCCGAAAAAAGCCCTGTTGTATGAACGCCAGCTTTCGATCCCGGCTGCCGGAACTCCACCGGTTTGAAGTTTGGCCATCATTCGGGTATCATCAAATCTGTCTTTTAGCTTGATTCCGGTCATCCAGGGCTCTCCATCGGCTATTCCATGTGCCGAAGAAGAAGGAAGTAAGGCGAGGCCAGTGTCAAAATCATAAAAACCACTGTGATACACACCTGAGACCCTTACGGCGATCGTAGCCGCTTGGACACCCTCCTCCGGGTCAACCTGTACCGTCAAAACCGAGATTAAATCATCAACATTGACATTGAGGCGATGGGCAAACTCGCTGCCTATCAGTATTCCATCGCCGAAACTCCCCGACTGTAGTTCCAGCATCCTTGGAAGAGCTTCGTCCCGCGTGAATGCATCGTCAGGGATTATCTTGATGCGCAAGGCTTCGGCCTTGCCCCGGTCGTTCATGGCCATAGTACGAACATCAATGAAGGGCAGGATTGCCTGAATCCCAGGGTAAGTTTCAGCATCAATAGCAGCCATACCAGCTTGTCCGGAAGGTCCTATGCGTAGATGGTATGAATCCAGTTCCAGAACGGAATCTATGAAGCCCATCTGGAATCCATTCATGACTCCAATGATAATAATCAGAGCTGCCACACCAACAGCTATTCCAGCCATGGCAGGACCAAGGGAAGGTCCTGATTCTCTACCCGCCTTGAACCAACGAATGGCGATAAACCGAACCCATGGAAGGTCGGTCATCAAAAGGTTCGCTCTCTGACAACCTTGCCACCGGAAAGTATGGATTCACGCACTTTGCGTCCCTCCTTGTAGAATATCCTGGCAAAAAGGACGCCTTTGTCATAATACTCTTCAAGCATTTCATCCTGTCCAGAATAGGTTTTGGTAAGGGCTAGAAGCCCGTTCAATTGTCTGGCTTCGGATATCAGTGCACCATCTGAGCCGTAAACAAAATCAATAATTTCCTGCCCATCAGAGGTCTCACGACGCTCGGCGACCAATCTATTGTCATTGTCATAGGCATATTCATACAGAGCAACGCTTTGTCCGTTCTTGATTTCCAATCTTGATTCCAGGCTACCGGTTTCGTTATAACCCAGAATCAGACGGGTGCCTTTTTCGGGCTCTTCGGTACTGATTGAGGCCAGCCTGCCATCACGCCAGATCCGTTCCTCCATTGAAACCAGGACAGCCCCATCATACGTCCTGCTTCCAGTCAAGCGGCCTTCATTGTCGAATATCGAAAGGATCAACCCTGCTGATCCCCATGTCCATGAAATTGTCTGTCCTGATTTAGGTCGTTCAGTTCCCGTTGGCCTGATCTTATCCGCCGTCCGCTCACGCACAGCGGCCAGCCTGCCATCCGGGTAATAGAGGTAAACCCTTGAACCCGTTTCCTCACCATTTTTAAACTGGGTGGACGATATGAGCCTGTCGCCATCGCGGACATATCGGGTCTCTTTGACCGAACCATCGGGCAAGAAAAACCGTTCCAGGTTTAGAATCTGGTTTGTGCCGAACAGTCGTTCCTCCACAATCCTGCTGTCTTCCTCCACGGCCTCCCTGTTTATTAATCCTGTAGCATCCAGAGAGCGCTGCCAGGTAGTAACCGGCTTTCCGTTCCTGAAATGAACAACACGTTCTGTACCGGATGATTTCTGAATTGAAAGGGACCATTCACTGGCCAGTCCCGACTGCTCACTTGTTGCCGAGTACTGTATTGCTGCACCGTCTGAAAGATACCATTCCACATCCTGGGCTACTGCATATCCGGGAGTCATCAGCAAACACAAGATTGCGGCAAGATGCATCACGCCAGTCCCAAGAACTCATCAAGATACGAGTCAGTATCAAAAAGGTGGATGTCCTCGTATCGTTCACCATCGCATACGAAAGCAGTGGGAATGCCGAATTCCCTGGCAATTGCTATGGCAATGCCTCCGCGGGCACTGGAATCATATTTTGTCAATATCAAACCGTCGATCTTGACAGCCTCCGAGAAGGCCTCGGCTTGCCTGAGTGCGTTCTGGCCCGTGGTCGCATCTATTACTAGTAGTTTCCTGTACTGTGAGGAGTCTGCTTTCGAGGAGACAATCTTGTCCATCTTCTCCAGTTCCTTCATGAGATTTTGCTTGTTGTGCATGCGCCCGGCAGTATCAGCAATGACAAGCCTGGATCCATCTGATCTGGCAGCGTCGATGGCATCAAACAAGACCGCCCCAGGATCGGAACCCCGCTCCTGGGCCACAACCCTCAGGCCAAGCCGCTGCCCATGATGTTTCAATTGTTCGATTGCTGCTGCTCTGAATGTATCCCCTGCGGCCAGGATTGCCCCAGGACTACCCCTGCCGTTGCTCCAGAAACTGGCCAGCTTGGCAGCTGTCGTAGTCTTGCCTACACCATTGACGCCAAGCAGAAGGATGACATTGAGGACCGCAGGATCGGGCTCTATTACTGTGGATCTGGCATAGGCGGCAAGTAAAGGCTTCATACCCTTTCGGGCTCCCTCTCCATCGTGGATCCCGGTACGGATGCAATAAGCCTTGAGTTCAGTTACTATGGATTCGGCGAAGGCAGCTCCAAGATCACCCTCAACCAGCAAATCGGCCAGATCATCCCAATCTGTCTCCTGTATCGTCTCCATGCCCAAAAGCCGTCGTATGCGATCTGCGAATTTCATGTGTACTCCTCAGCGGGCGGCTTTGATATAGCGCACCAGACGCACGATGCTGTTCGTCGCAAGGCTTGCACTCACAGCCGCCGAAATCCAGAGAACTGTTTGTGAACCATAGTAGTACACAGTCAAGGTATTCTGGGTTCGCTCAGACACTGAAGGTGATGATGATACCAGACTCATGTATGAATTGAAGGTGCCATACGAGAGCACAGTAACCGGCAGTGACAGTATGAACCAGCCCAATGATTGATAGAAAGCCCCCTTGGCTTGTTCGAATCTATCCGCATAAACCAGCCCATCCGAAGCCTGCAGATCCAGAACCACTCTACCGGAATCAAGGCCAGGCCGAAGCACCAACCGGAGTTCATCGAAACCGTCCATCCTGGCGGTAAGTACCCTCGGGAATGCAGCACCTGACAGCTCAAGTGGAGTAAAACCCATCAGAGCACCGTCAAGATACAGGGAAGCACCAGAAGGAAAGGATTCAATAAAAACCGGGGCTTCCTGAATGGGCGCCAGCTTCAGTTCAACCCTCGTATCAGTGCCAGGAACAATTGCAAAACGGCTTGAGGCTGGCCTGTAACCGCTCGCTGATACCGTGGCAAGATAAGAACCTTGAGAATAGAATAGTAGGTTGTTCCCTGGGTAATCCTTCCCCTCCACCTTTATTTCTGCAATTTCAGGGCTGACGTCGAAAAAGACCCTTCCGAAATCTCTACCAGCCAAGGCTGTTGCCAGGGACCGATCCAGACTTGCCACCAGCCCATCCATATCATCGAAGGCAGCATACTCGGCAGCCTTCCAGGATTCTTCATTTGTCGCGGCGATATACAAGACCAATTCCACGATTAGATAAGGACCGATGGATTCAATCTTGCCATGGACAAGAAGATCCAGCTTGTTCTCGGCGCAGACCAAGGCTGGCACTCCAACGGGAGGCAGCAAGCTGCCATTTTCGTGGCCATTCCAGAGCTTCAAGACGGAGGCCACAGACGGAGTATCGTCCGATATGCCATTCTGTCCCAGGAGAAGCAGGTCAAGAGCTGCTATTGTCTTATCAAGGGCTGCTTGGGCGCTACGTAGATCGGCAGCCCGCTTGGCCGGATCGCGGGTGCTTATCGAAACCAGATCCCGTTTTCGCCTTGCTGCAGACACCGCATCCCTTGCCTTTTCAACTTCGATATTCACAGAATTCAGTGAACGTATTGCTGATTCAGTCTGTGGCACATAGCGTTCGCTGATGAAGGAAGTAGCCTTCATCAGGGCTTTTGGTAGTAGCACACCTAACCTTGACATCCCGTCATCAAGGCTGGCAACATCCAGTTCAGCCCAGCCAATGGTCAGGTTGCTCTGAGCTTCCAAGACGTTCTGAGGTGGAGCGGATAATAGAAGTAGTGTCATCAACCACAAAGGCTTGACAGAAGATGGCATAGGTCGCCTAAAAATCGTCGTCGCTGTCTCCGGAAACGGTTGTGCCGCCTTTCCAGAGGAAGTGTAGATACGAGTTGATGAAGGGATCAAGGTCTCCATCCATTACAGCCTGAATATTGCCTACAGAAAATTTGGTCCGATGATCTTTTACCAAGGTATAGGGCTGGAAAACGTATGAACGGATCTGAGATCCCCAGGCATTCTCCTTTTTATCCCCCTGGTATTTCAGATTATCCTTGTCCTTCTCGGCTCGATACAGATCATAAAGCCTGCTTTTAAGGACCGACATTGCCATATCCTTGTTTTTGTGCTGACTACGTTCATTCTGGCAGGTAACGACAAGTCCGGTGGCCAGATGGGTAATCCTTACCGCACTGTCGGTCTTGTTTACTTTCTGGCCACCGGCACCGCCAGCACGGTAGGTATCTATACGGATTTCGTCCGGTTTGATTACCACTTCTATTGAATCATCGATTATCGGGAAGGTTGCGACACTGGCAAAACTTGTATGCCGACGGGCGTTTGCGTCGAAAGGGCTGATGCGTACAAGCCGGTGCACGCCCGATTCACCCCGAAGGCTGCCGTAAGCATAGGTTCCATCGATTTCGAGGGTCACGCTCTTTATGCCACCTTCGGCCTCCAGCATATCTACAACTTCATACGAAAATCCCTGACGCTCTGCCCATCGTGTGTACATCCTGAAGAGCATACTTGCCCAGTCGCAGGCTTCTGTCCCACCGGAACCCGCATGGATTGTCAGGAAAGTGCCGGCCTTGTCAGCCTCTCCAGTCATCAACTCCAATGACACTGCTGATTCGAAACGTTCGCTTATGTCTTTGTACAGCAGGCGGATTTCTGGTTCGAGGGATGAATCGCCTTCTTCAAGGGCCAGACCGAACACTTCATCAAGCGCATCCATTGATCGTTTGATTTCTGTCCAGGTGTCAAGGCGCTTTCGCAGGATCTTGAGTTCACCCATTATGCGTTCACTTCGTTTAGGATCGTTCCAGAACCCAGGATCACCGGTCTCAGCCTCCCGGGTTGCTATTTTATGGTGAAGTGTCGTGGCGTCAAAGACGCCCCCAGATTTCAAGTACTTCCCGGTTCAGTTCCTGTATCGATGGGGCCAGATCTTCAAGCATGCGCGTCTCCTTGTTTCACACCCGGCTAACGAAGTGGTTTATTGGATGGAGCCTTGACCATGATCCGCTTCCACTGGTTCTGTTTCAAAATGGAGATGGCCAAAATACCGTCCACCGGGTATTGGTAAATCCGGACTGTATCATAATAGTCTGTGACCTTGTCGATATCCCGTTTCAGGGCAGCGAGTTGTTTTTCTGCTACCCTGCCACTTTCAAAACACGCTCGTTGAACTTTTTCGAAACCATATTGCGGTAAAAGAGAAAAAACGGCAGATCTTGAGTCTTCGCTGCCAAGGTCGCAAATGACTGATACGAACATGGTGGCATGGTATCCGAATGGATATGCAATGTCAAATATGCTGTTTTGTACCGGTCAATTGAACTTATCTATGGCACGAAACCGTGAATGCCGATATTATTGATACCATGAAACAGATCAACCGTTCACTGGCGGCGTTGCTTATTGCGATGGCCTGCCTATTCACCTTTCCATCGTTCATCCATGCCCAGGCCGAAGCCCCCGGACAGGTCGAATCAGGATCGAAAGACCAGATGGACCCTAAGGAAGTCTTTGCGCCGTATCCATCCAGAATAAGGGTTGGCGTTCGCTCAAATGACATTCTTATAAGCTGGGAAGACAGTCCAGACGTTGCCTCGGGTTACACGGTGTATAGACATACGGACCTTCCCGATTCAACCAATTTTTCATCTGCTGTCTTGATCGGTGAAGTAGCTGATGACGAAGGCATGCTGAACCATATCCCGCCTGATGATCAGGGGTATTACTATTTCATACTCGCCAAGACCCCTGATGGAGATGTCTACGAAGTGTTCATCCCCCTGAGGAATGTAACACTGGCCCCTGTAGCTACGGCAATACGCACGTCAATAGATCTCAAACCAGTACCTGACTATGGCACTATCAGTGGGATACTTACCAGGAATTATGGAGATTCGATCACGGTCTCTTTCGATGCGGAGGGCGTTCCTGGTCGTTTCGTTCTTTACAGGGGTACTGCTCCCATACAAGATTCAGTTACCCTGCTTGATGCCACAGTGGCTGCAGTCATAGCTCCTGGTTCACCTCCCTTCAGGGATTATCCTGTTCCAGGCATAGAGTATTATTATGCTGTAATTCAGGAGCAGGCTTTGTTCGGGGGAAGCATCCAGATAAATCCTGGGAGAAATGCCACAAAAGACCCGGTAACAGTGCCTGCGGGCAGTTACCGGGTCGGGTTGCCCGTTTTAAGTCCTGCCTCGAGGAGCATTCCACTACCTTATCTGGTTCTGACCAGAGGCTTGCAGGACGCACGGCCAGTAAGCATTGAAGAACCGGCTCCTGTAGCAAGGAAACTTTCAGCTGAAACCGAAAAGGCCATAGCAAACCTGCAGGATGCGGTGGGTGTCCCGGTCAAGACAAACAGACCAGCCATGACCATCTTTCCAGAAGACCTCCAGGCTCCAGGGGGAGGGGAAGAGTATACCCTCAGGCTTATTGTCAGTGACTTCCTGGTAAAAGGGCTGTATGCCCAGGCAGCCGAGCGATTTTCACTTTTCCTGTCTTTGCCTAGATCCACCACGAACGCCGCCAAAGCCAGGTTCTATCGCGGCCAGGCTCTGGCCATGTCAGGATCATTCAGGGATGCATTCTTTGACATGCTGCAAGCTCAGGATCATTTCTATATGGAGAGTGCCGCCTGGGTTGACTATATTCTGTATGAGATACGTCAACGCTGAAAAGTCTCTGCCTGTGCAGTCCATAAAGGCCGGCTCTGCGGGTATCCGCTTCAACGCCGGCCTTCCATGTCAAAAACCAAAGATATATTCGATGAGATGGCTGTATTCCTGCCCTGGTCTCAGGATGCAAGATGGAAAGTCCTGTCGATTGGGAGAATCCGGGTAAAATTCGGCTTCAAGGCAGAAACCCGCATGCTTTTCATATACCGAGCCACGCTTGCCAGAGAATCCTGCCAGAAAATTACCTGAATAGAACTGTACCCCGGGCATAGTTGTGCGCAGTTCCAGGGTCCTGCCGCTTTGTGGATCCTTGGCTCGTGCCGCAGTACGCAAATCCGCTCCATCGAGCACAAAGCAGTGATCATATCCGCCGGCTGCTGCGATATCCTTCCCGATTGGCTTGGATTTCCTGAAATCAAAAGGCGTTGACGTAACTGTACGGGGTAATCCATCTGGAATAAGGTCTTCGTTTACAGCCAGGTACTGGCTGGCCGACAATTCAAGTTCATGATCCAGAATGCTGCCGTTACCTTCACCCCGGAGATTGAAGTACGAGTGGTTGGTCAGATTGACCGGCGTTGCCTCATCAGTGGTTGCTTCATAACGAATGGCCAGCTTGTTTTCCTGATCAAGCATGAAGGTAGCCACAATATTCAGGGTTCCAGGATATCCTTCGTCTCCATCAACACTACGCAATTTCATCCGGACACAGGCCACACCATTTTGTGTATACGCTTCTGCGGCCCACATGCGCCTGTCAAATCCCTTCAGACCCCCATGCAGGTGATTCATTCCGTTGTTGGCTGCCAGCTTGTATTCTTTCCCGTCAAGAGTAAAACGACCATCCGCGATACGGTTGGCAAAACGCCCGACGGTAGCTCCGAAATATGGATGACGTGCTGCGTAACCAGCCAGAGCCGATGGGCCGAGTACCACATCAACCGCCTCAGCTTGACCTGAAGGCACAAGTACTGAGGTGATGATGGCTCCGTAGTCGCTAATGGCTACCCTCATGGTTCCATTATCCAGCAAATGCAAACCGGGTTCCGAGCCGTCGGACAATACACCGAATGGCAGGCTCTTTGTGAATGAAGGCATGGTTCTACTCCTCGCGGCTCTCCGCGATCTTGAAATATTTCAGCAGGATGTATTCATGCATCCTGGAAGGAAGCCAGGTTTTTAGCCACAAGGCCAGCCTTTGATGAAACAGCCCTGCAGTATACCGGGCTCGCAGCTTCTTCTTGCCCATAAGACGATGTACCAGACGTGCTATGAGTATTGGATTTATGCCTTCCTTTGCCCACCCGGCGATTACCTGCAATACCTTGGCAGTGTTAGTTGCATGCACATTATCTGAACCACTGGTAAAAAGTGAAAAATTGGGGTCAAGGCCAGTACGTACACTGCCAGGTTCTATCAAGGCGATTCGTATACCAGAATACGCAAGTTCGAGACGCAAGGCCTCGACATAACCTTCCAAGGCAAACTTGCTTGCTGAGTAGTATGCGTTATAAGGCAAGCCTATCCGGCCTGCTATGGAACCCATGACAAGTATGGTGCCGCTGCGGTTTCGTCGCATTACCGGTAGGACCGCAGTGATCAACCTGGCTACACCCATGAAATTAACATCCATCTGCTGCAAACCCTCGGCTGGGGGGGTATTCTCCACAGCGCCGTAGATGGTTTTTGCCGCATTGCAGACAACAAGATCGATACGGCCTTCCTTCTCCATGATTCCAGAGACCACCGCCTGGATGCTATTCTCATCGTTGTTGTCCATGGGCAGAAGCTCGAAAAACTCATCCATCATGCGTGGTCTGGATCCCGGGGAGCGGCTGGTTCCATATACAGCATGTCCCCGTTTGGCCAGAAAAGCTGCACAGGTATTGCCTATGCCCCTTGTAGCTCCAGTTATTAGAATAACTTGTCGATCTTTAACTGCCATGTTTTTCCGAACCGGGAATAGTGGTGGATGACTTAACAGCTCCATCTACGGCAGCATCAATTACATCAACAATCCGTTCAGGATACAAGCGCTCCGTGTTGATGACCAAGTCGGCAAAATCAAAACGGTCGTTGTCAATACCATAGATGGATAGATATCGTTCCCTGTCCAGACCATCCCGCTTTTTGGTAAAGGCAAGCACCTCGGCTGGAATGCCACCTTCCCGTTTCCTGATCCGTTCTGCCCTGACCTCAGATGAAGCATGCAGATAAACCTTCAACTCCGCATCCCTGACCAGCCATATAGCCAAGCGTGAACCAACCACGCAATTCTCCTCGTGAGCCATGGCTACCTGCCTTTCGTCGAGAAGACGATCGTACGATGTGTCGGCGCTGGCCATCTCCAACAACTTCTCGAAAGGGATGTTCATTTCTTCGGCCATGGTATGAAAGGTATAGTTGACCAGTCGACGCTTCAGGCGATCCGCAAGCAATCTGGAAACGGTGGAATTTCCACAACCGCTCTTGCCTGAGATTGCTATAATGGCTGTTCTTGACTCCATGGGATGAGCTCCTACTCGATATTCCGTATCTGCTCGCGGATGTTCTCAACCGCATCTTTCATCCGGATTACAGCATCCGAAACATCAGCAGATGCACTCTTGGAACCTATGGTATTGGCTTCCCTGTTGATTTCCTGGCAGATGAAATCAAGTTTTTTCCCGCATACTGTTTCGTTCATTGTAAATTCGAAAGACTTGATATGCGACCGCAGGCGGACAATCTCTTCATTTACCGTATGTTTTGCCAGATAGGATGCAATTTCAGCAAGCAACCTGGCCTCATCAACTAGATCGCCCATGACCTCTTCGAATTTTTTTCGAAGGTTTGCTTTTATTGCCGACTCAAGACCTGGAGCCACTGTTTCAATGATGCCAAGTGCCGTCCTTAATTCATCAAGCTTCTGCTCAAGATCGTGCCTGGTATGTGAACCTTCGCGGTCACGCTCGAAATTGAAGGCATTGATACAGGTTTCGAGAACAGGTGACAGGATAAGCCAGAGGGCATCAGTATCGGCCTTCCGCTCGAACGCAAGTATGCCCTCAATGCCAAGGACGTGGGACAGGCGCACTGGCTCATCTATACCGAGTGACGTACCAAGAGAGCGCAGGGCGTCGACCACTGCTTTCGCACTCGATTCATCGATGGATACCTCGGTTGGAACGTCACCACCATGCATCCTGATAGAAACTTCAACCTTGCCTCTGGCAATCCTTGATTCAAGGAAGTCACGGATGGAACGATCAAGCGGCATCAGGTAGGAAGGCATAAGGAGGTTTATTTCAAGATACCTGTTATTCCATGACTTCATCTGGACCGATGCCTTGAGGCCAGGAGTATCTATCTGTGCTGCACCAAAACCGGTCATGCTTTTCATGCTGGATCCTTTCTGTCAGTAGATTCGCCGGTTTTCAAATACTCATAGATACGCTTGCCTAGTTGCCAGTTGTCGCCGGCTCCCATTGTGATGAAGAGGTCTCCCGGCCTGAGAGTGCGGACGAGATAGTCGCTGGCATCCAAAGGATTTTCGAAGTATGAAGCAACCATACCCGAGGCTTTTACCGCTTGATATAGCATTTCACCACTTACCGAAGGATCAGGTGCTTCGCGGGCGGAAGGATAGATCCTGTGGAGTATTACCTCGTCTGCACTTCCGAAGGCAACGGCAAAATCATCAAACAAGGCCTTGGTCCGTGATGCGGTGTGGGACATGAAATCGACCACAAGACGTCGCGCAGGATAGAACTCACGTAGCCCCGCCAGGGTAGTGGTTATGGCTGTAGGATGGTGGGCATAATCATCCATAATAAGCACTCCATTAGTCTCGCCAATGATTTCCGACCGGCGTCTGGATCCAGCAAAGGCATCCAAGGCCAGGGCAATGCTTACAAAATCAGCCTGATCAAGGGGGCTGTCGCTATCGTCAGCCAGTATCGAACACAAGGCAATAGCAGCGGTTGTATCAAGAGCAAGATGCCGACCTGGAAGGCGCAGGTAGAAGGGGTTGGAAAACCCTGCGAGATCAAATCTGGCCCGTTCACCGGAAACCTGGTAATTCGTAAGGCGGAACCTTCCTGTAGCTGAGAATCCATAGGGGATAACCTGGACATCAGGCCTCAGTCTGCCAAGTTTTGTAGCCAACTCCGAGGCTCCGGCGTCATCAGCACAATAAACAAGGGACCCGCCTATTGGTAAAAGCAAGGTATATTCCAGAAAAGCGTCCATAATGGACTTGAAGTCAGGATAGTAATCCTGGTGATCCGGTTCAATGCTGGTGAGCACGATGCGCTGTGGCGAGAAAAAAAGGAAATGCCTGCGGTATTCACAGGTTTCAGCTATGAACAGTTTGTTGCCCATGACCAAAGTAGAACGGTCACCGAAATCGGCAACTGCGCTGCCGGCAAGTATGGTAGCAGGAAGGCCACAAGCCCTGGCGAATATGCCGGCAAGGGCTGTTGTTGTAGTCTTGCCGTGGACACCACATATTCCTGATGAATCCATAGTCCTTGAAAGACCGCCAAGAGCTTCTGGATATGTTGCTATGGGTATGCCAATTTCCCTTGCATGCAGCAACTCCGGATGTATATCCGGACGATAGGCTGCCGAGTGAATGACCAGATCCATTGTCAATTTGATATTCTCTGGATTGAACCTGTTTACTGCTATGCCAAGGGATGCAAGAATCCGGTCTGTATAGAATGTGTCAGCAACATCCGAACCGCTGACAATCGCCCCTGCTACAGTAAGGATTTCAGCAAGGGCACACATTCCGGTACCTTTTGCCCCTACAAGATGGATCTGACGGCCTATCAATGGATCAGGCAAGGTAAAAGCACTCATGGATGAATCCTAGCCTGAACGCTGACAGATCCGCTAGTCCCGGACTGAAAGATCCAGTTTGCCCGACCATGCAGCATCTGGTTTTAGCTGGATATGCCATGCCAGCAGGATAGTACAACCCTGTACGCAGGCATCAATATCCGGAAACGGAGTACTATCCAGGATAGTAGCTGATGAGAGGTTGAAAGGAATAGTGGATTTCAGTTCAAGAGTCTGTACAGTAGTGCTGCCGTTGAGAATGAGACACGATAGAAGTCCATGATCTACACCATCCAGAGCATAAAAAAAACCAGGATCTACATTGTTACCATCCATTGTTATCGCATCAAGTTCACCGGGAAGGATAGAAAAATTCATTTCTATACCGAACCAGAAATCGATGTCATGTTCCGATGGATTTAAAAGGTCATAGGCAACTTTTATATGCTTGCTTTGGAACGTATAACGTTTCCGTAAGCCCAATTGTCTAGGCGATGCCCCTATTAGCAGGGTTGCGTCACGTGAAAAGCCGATGGAATCAGGGCTGTCCTGACTGGGGTCATTCTCATACCGTTGATCCCCGAAGGATGAAATGTCTGACTGCCAGGGATGCAGTGCTGTTTCTGCCAAAGGCTGATCAGGATAAATCCTGTCCAGAAACATGGTTTTACGTGATTCCTGACCTTCTGTGGAGGGCCAGAAAATATCACACAGGTTCCGTCGCCATCGGATGGCATCGAGTTCGACCACTGCTCCACCCTTGCTGTGTACATAAGCATTCAGTACGGATCCTTGGTACAAATATTCTTTGTGCCCATCAAAATCCATGTCCGCCCTGATTATTCCAGGACTAAAGGTTTCTTTGGTCCTGGTCGTCTGCTCCGAATCGATCAAGGATTGATATGCCGCCTGCCGTATTGAAGGAATCCGGATGCCTCCGCGCTTCGTGATCCAGAAGGCATCGCCGCATTGACTTTTCCATAGATCTTCTACTGCGGTCTTCTTTCTGGATTTGTCACCCCTAAGTTGCCCGATCAGTAAGTGGACATAGTACATACGGGTGTACAAGGCAGAACTGGCCGCATAGCGGAGCAAGGTATTCCTGATGCTTCCAACGGTGCTATGGTTGTGCGTATCATCCCTTTGTATCAAACGCTTTGATGCAGTACCCGGAAAATATGCTTTTGCCCATTGCCGGTTGGTCTTGAGATATCGTGAAGGTGTTGTGGTTTCATATTCCAGAGCATTTTTCCGTAACCAGGCAAAGGTTCGTTCCATATACACATCCGGCGATTCAAGCCCCGAACTTTCCCACAAGCTGCTGATGCTTTCGCCGGGCATCATGAGGATATGCAGAGGACTTGGACGCAGTTGTTCAAGTCCAGCCACGAAACCAAGGGGCTCACCAAAACTGGTTGAACAATCATGGACCGGCAATATAGTGGTGCATCGCCCCTGATCCTCGGTAATTATAGGCAACAGGGCTAACTTGCTTTCCGGGATACTCTCCACAAACTGCTCAGCGCTGAGAAAGGTATAATCCATGCCACAAGTTTGAAGTGTTGATGATAACCAAGGTTCCCAGGCAAATTCTGACAGCCAACACCCTCGGGGTCGTTTGCCAAAGGTCTTGCGCAGATAGGTGGTTAATAATTCAATCTGACCCAGCCGATCAGCACTGGGAATAAGAGGCATGATAGGTGCATAAAAACCTCCACCAAGGAGTTCCACCTGCCTGCGTGCGGTCATCTCTTCCAACAGCATGAGATATTCGGGATGCCGGAATTCAAAACGTTTCAGCAGGGAGCCAGAAAAAAACAAGGTGGCCTGAATTTCGGGGAAGCGGTTGAGCACCGAGAGAAAGGGGCGATAGCAGGATTGGTACACCCCCTCGAATTCGGACTCGGAAAGCCCCTCGGGGAGATGATTATATGCTCCAATGATCAAAAAAGTTTTTTGCATTCCCTGTAATCCTTGACTATTCCCTTGGAGTATACCTTGTTTTGGTAATGCAGGATAGACGAAATTACCTAAACATGGAGTATGCTCAGGAGATTTTTATCAGGAAAGCAGCTTCGATACCGGTAAAAACCAAGGCAATAAGACCGGCACTCATAAAGCGTATCGGACTACCCTTGAATGCCTCTGGCACAGGTTCCAGACTCAAGCGCTCCACTATTTCATCCAACAGGACGCCTGCAGCCAGATATCCCAGAGCAGCCGCTAAACCACCAAGGAGAAGCAGTGACGGAGAACCCACAATGCGTGCTGTTGACATGGCTGCAGCATACAGAACCAAAGAAATAGGCAATATGTTATCAGAGAAACCAGACAAAGGCATTCCGGTTTTACCCTTGAACCTGGCCAGGAAATTCAATACAGAGTGCAATCCAAACAAAATCATCGCAAATATAACAGGCATCAAGGTTTCCAACCCAAGCGGTGTCAGTACAAGCCTGAATATCAAGCCGGCGATCAGAGTAGAAAGTACCGAGACAACGATGATCAAGACAGCGTTCTGAAGGTTCCGGCCCGGACCCACTGTTCTGTACTCTGAAAGACCCCATTCCAGTAGTAGGTTGCCACCGAATACCAGATAAAAAGCCAATCCGATTTCACTCACACCGTACTCCTTTTCAAGATCCTGGCGGCAGTCCTACCAGCAGCTAGAATCATGGCCAGCAGGATGAAGGCCCCCGAGGGCTGGGCAAAAAAGGCTAGAATGGTCCTTGATTGATCTGCTGGAACCAAGGTGATCATGACGCTTCCTGTGGTGATAACTTCCCGGAGAAGGCCGATGGCCACGATTGTCAGAGAAAAGCCCAAGCCATGGGCTAGTTGCTCCCAGCCACGATCCCGGTCAAAACCAGTACCGGGTATTCCAGCGACCTGGTAAACAGGCGCAGAAAAACAAGCCATAAAGATAACCGGGGAAAATCTTTCATAAAGAAAAGGGTTGATTACTCTGACCAGTGATGCAAAAAGGGATACACCGATTGTAGAAAATAATATTGAAGCAACGAAAATCATCGATTTATTGAAAGAAGAAGGTAGATATGACGTAGATATGAAGGCAATTGTATAGGCAATTAAAAAACCACCCGAGGCCATCAACCCGCCTGCTGTACTGGTTACCATGATATAAAAGGGAACAAGGCCTGCCAGAAGAGGCAGGAATGGGCTATACCGCCCTGTATCATTCACCAATTGAAGCCTCTTTCCTGGAGCGTTCTTGAATCGCGATAGTTTGTATGCTAGCCATGATAGTATGTGCTATCAATGGATCAATGGCATAACTGTCCTCCAGAGGCTCGCCAGCATGGGCCTTCATTACCCTAGCGATCCGTGCGGAATGAGGCGAAACAGGACCAGTACCCAGATCTGCAAACGCTTGGGGACGACCATCATCCTGAAGGGTGATGGCATACCGATGATCACCACCAAACAGTCGTAAGGTGAAAACGTACACGGCCTCATCCCCAGAAAGTATCCTTCCCAGAACCATACCATCCCTCAGGAATTCCCAATGATAACTTGTTGATCGCGATACCATCAAATCGGAGGCAGAAGCAATGATCTTCCGCTCCACAGCCTTTGAACTGGCGTGGGATACAAAGCCAGCTAGAGTCAGCAACACTAGCATGGCACCAAGCAAAACCATGTGGGGTTTGTCAAACTTGAAAATCTTCATAGTACTGTTGCTCTCTCAGATGCCTTCAATCCGGGCATCAGTTTTCTCTCTACAGTCGGCACCAGAATGTTCATTACCAGGATTGCATAAACGATGCCTTCAGCATGGGCTCCCCAGCGTCTGAAAATGAAAGCCAAAGCACCGATACCTAGGCCATATAGACCGGCAAGACGATGATCAACCGGTGAGGTAACCGGGTCTGTGGCCATATAGAAGGTAGCCAACATGAAACCACCACTACTCAGGGCGAACAATATGTCTCCTCCAAACAACTCTTCTCCCGGTAGCCCTGTACCAAATATACGGCTGAGGATCGAGAAGGCAACGATCATACCCAGCGGAATTTCAAGTTTGATCAAATTAAAGGCCAACAGGACTATGGATCCTGCCAGGACTGCCAACAGTGTACTTTCGCCAAGGGTACCAGGTTTCAAGCCTATGATCAGGTCTACATAGCCTTCAGGCAACCGTGCTCCGAGATGGGAGAAAAGCGAATCATTGAGGAAACCGGTAACCGTGATGTCTATGTCGGACAGCGGGTAACCCACAGTCCGGAAAGCATCCATTACCCGGGAAGCTTCAGTGCCATTGAAATTCCTGGCAACGTCCAACGGGGTTGAGGCACTCAGGCCATCAATATTGACCATACCCGAAGGCAACATGAATCTACGCATGGCGTTTGGCCAGTTGGCATAGGCAAAGGCTATGCCCCCGAGGGCAGGATTCATCCAGTTTGATCCCAGTCCGCCGAAGACTGTCTTGATACCCAAGATAGCGAAAAGCGATGCTGAGACCGGAATATAAAAAGGAGCCCCAGGCGGAATCGCGCAGGCTACCAGCAGACTTGTCAGAACAGAACTGCCATCAGAAAGTGACAACTTTTTAAGTGCTACGGCCACCAGGGTTTCGGCGAGTATCGCTCCAATCAATGACGCAATCCACACAGAAACAGCCGGCATTCCGTAGAGCAGAACGGAGGCCATCACTACTGGCATGAGAGTTGCCGAGCAGATCCAGGCAGCTTTGGATGTGGTGTGCCAATCATGAATATGCGGAGCAGTCAGGTTGGTCTCGGGAATGCTTTTCATCTACTTTTATCTTTCAGGCAAACGGATTTGAATCGTTCAACGAGTGGGATTCTTGACCAGCACGTATAGGCACAGGCTCCACAGAAGGTGCAACGTCCAAGGCCTGCAGCAAAAGCTTCTTCAATCTTGTCGGCCAGGAGCAGTTTATTGAGTAAATAAGGATGAAGGCCTTCGGGACAGGCCCGCAAGCAATTGCCACATCGGTTGCACGGGCGCTCGGAGGCTGGTTTTGTCTCATGCTTGGTCAAGGCAAGCACTGCCCTGGTTGATCTAGTAAGTGGTACGTCAAGATCCGCTGCTGCTAAACCGCGGTAGGGATCATTGATGCATATCCGGTCTGGTTGTCCTGAAAATCCTCCGCATTCCTCTATCAGATCACCTATGGTCGTACCAATCCTGGCCTTGAGTATTACCGGAGCTTTCATGGCTCCTCCCCCGATATAAACATACTGCTCTATATGGGGTTTATTTGAAACGATGGCATCATGGAGAACCACCAAAGTACTGGGTTCAAGGATGCAGAGAGATGAATCATCCTTCAGTCCAAGAGCTATGGCGATCTGCCGTGGCAGGTCCTGGGGAAAACGTCGCTGGAATCGCTCTACAGAAATCTCCAGTTCTGTCTGGGCGGCAGCCAACATGATGACCGGAATCTGGGCCTTAGGAAAATCTGTATCAATCATGAATACGATCCTGTCCGGCTTGACCATCCTGGCGGCTATGGCGCAGGCATCAACGACGTCGTTGATCCGCCGTAGCATGATCTCCTCTTCCACTCTGCGATATTGATCCATCTCAAGTGCATTGACTGCAATGATGATCCCGTCCCTCTTGCTGCAGTCGGAGATTATCTGGTGTAGGGGTTCTCCGGTGGAGACCCGCATCAAGCCCTTGTCCTGAATGATATGGGAAATATCGGTTTTATTGAGTGATCGCCAGAGATACCTCTCCGGCCGCTTTCCCAGGACACTGAAAGAACCTTCAAGAGAAATGACTATTGAAGTAGTTTCGTAACCATCAGGGGTTACTGTCTTTCCAATCCTCCGGACTATCCCCGGGATCGGTGAATGGACATGAGACGAGTTTTTACCATAACCACGGGCAACTAACTGTCCTTCTTTTACTTCCTGCCCTTCTGAAACGACAGGTTTGGCCTCTACAGAAAACTGGTTTTCACGCAGCAGGAGCAATGCATTCATAGGTAGAAACGCATTTTCTATGGGTTCGGAGTGATAATGGATTCTGGATACAGTGGATACTCCACCTCGTTTGAAACCTCGGACGTTGGTCATGCTACCTGCCTGTTTAAATACGACGTTATTATCCTCCGCCTTGATTGGCCTACCCCACGTAGTCCCAGTACGCAGAAGGGAGCCATAGACATTATATAGAAAACAACCCCCAGTGAATCAAGCTGTATTGTATTGTTTCGGGGAATATCGTCTCCTTGAATCACAAGTGGTGTACCACCCTTGGTATGCTCGAGGATACGTTTTAACTCTTTATCCAGTCCATACGAATTCTGGAAGCTATCCGTACTGCTCCCATTGTCTGCTACACCCCGCACGATCCTGTCACCTAGCATTTCAAATCGATACGGCCGCGTATAAGTGTCTGTCATCCAGCTTGCTTCCCCAAGTCGACCCCAGGTTATAGCCTCCTGGTATACAGTATGAGATCTGATCATGCCAATATAATCCGGTACATTCATCTTCTGGAGCGGATCTTTGATGAAGACGAGTTGGTAGGCTGAGTGATCACCAGGACGGAAAGGTGCGATCAGATTAAGGGTGATCATTATGACGAGGGGTATGATGGTAAATATACCGATTTTGATAGCCTTTTCCCTTAGTGTTTCGTCAAGAATCAACCTGAATGGTGGATTGCAATGTAAACGTCGTTTTTCAAGAAATTTTGAAATCTGTTCTCTATAAACTTTCAACAGAATAAGCATTACCCCCGAGGCACTCGCTGGAATCAGCAATTCAGGATCGATGGATAGCAGAAACAGCATCGACAACAGGAAAGGAGCCAGATTGACCAGCAGTTTGCGGATGCCGTGGTTACCCATTCGTTGCTTCCGTCCACCAGCCATGATATGCATGCCAAGGATTGTCGAAATTCCCTGTCCGACAACCATTAGAGCCGCAGCTGGCAAAGTCTGGATGAAAGCAAGAGGGATCCAGGCAGCTATCAATACTCCGTGGTAGAGTCTGCTTTTTACCGGCCGGCCTGCCAAGAGCCACAAGATCCAGGCCAACCAGATGATCCACAGGAAGCGGAGAACCGGTGAAGGAGGCTGGGCATCCCAGGCCCAATCACCGCCGATTTCAGTAAAAACACTCTGTATCGCCTCGTATACAGCACTGGAATCCACTGGCACAAACCAAATCCGCCAAGGCTCATCAGCTTCGGTCATGGCAAAAGATGAAGCGAGGATTGCTGTCAATGGAGTATGGCGAGGATCATCGGCTTTTACTCGTCTCGCCACTTCCGAAAGAGTCAGATACTCAAGACGCACAAAATCAGTCATCGGAACCAGCACGTTGTCTTCGCTTATGATAGTGTCAATACCACGCCGAACCAGAGCGTTTTCTACTTCTGATGAAGGCGAGCCTGCAGGAAAAGCAATAGCGACGAAGTCATCGGTGCTGAATGAAACCCGAATCGTTTCACTACCGCGTGCCGCAAGGAGTATCAGTATGGCAAGGATGCCCGGAATACATAGGGTCTGTACCCACTTTGAATGGGTGCGGGTTCCTGCTGCCATCGTGTCCTACAAGGTGCAGACCGCCAGAGCGATGACAAAACCCATCAGGCTGCCTACCACTACTTGCGGAAATGTATGGCCATGCACTTCTTTGACAGGCTTGAACTGGAATCTAAGCCGTCTTGACGTCTTGGCTCCGAGCATGTTGATTGCCCGGGCCTGGAGCCCAGCCGCACGGCGTACACCTACGGCATCTCGTATTACCACCAGGGTGAAGA
>MIBM01000437.1:0-18324 GCA_001830645.1 Spirochaetes bacterium RIFOXYC1_FULL_54_7 | reverse complement strand
ATGGCGATAACCAAGTCACTATGACTGGACGGCATTCCGCCTGTACGCCACATAAGGGTCGCAATTATTTCCCTGAACCCGGCTCGTCTATGGTGGAATAGAACGATTACAGCTTTTGCGAACTGGGCGGTGAAGAGACTCATTACGGCCGAGAGGAAAACGGGATTCCTTAACAGGATAGTCAATCCGACCTCATAGCCACTATTCATTACAGGAATTTCCTTTAAAAGCCGCCCTCTTGTCAAGCCCGAAGGCCATAAAAGTCCAAATTCCACTGTCAGCATTGACCGTGGCCAGCCAAGACTATAGGATAACAGCTCATGAGTGCCTTTGACAGATTCCAGACTGGCCCCGATGACCAAGGCCGTCGCGTTGACCGGATAGTCCGCAGATTGTTTCCCGGACTGTCACTGTCCATGCTTTACCGCATGTTCAGGACTGGTTCAGTACGACTTTCCGGAAAGAAGGCAAAAGGCTCTGATCTGATCCAGGCAGGAGATGAAATCATCGTCAAACATCCACAAGGAATAGTTCCCATACCAGAAAACGAAGACAAGAAAACACTTCCAAACCCAGGCCAGAATAAAAAACACAGCCAATTCCTTGAATCCTTGATACTCGTCAGAACTCCTGACCTGATAATCATCAATAAACCCAAGGGTTTGCTCACCCACGGATCAGAAGGTCTTGATGAACTCACAACAGCTTATTTTTCGGGAACACCATCATCATCGTTGTCATTCAGGCCTGCGCCATTGCACCGGCTGGATCGCAACACCAGCGGCGTCCTCGCTGTCTCGGCAAGCATAATCGGCGCCCAAGCGTTCAGTGCAGCCATGAAGGCTGGTCTGATAGGCAAGGAATATCTGGCCTTGCTCGATGGCAGGCTGGAAACAAAGCTCTATATGGAGGATAGACTGCTCCGTAATGGAAAAGATAAAACAAGTACTGTGGTTGACGGCGATGCTGGAGCAATCGCAGAAACCTGGCTGATTCCACTTGCGGCAAGTGCAAGGCATACATTGGTGGCTATCAGGATTGCAACAGGGCTGACACACCAAATCAGGGTTCAATGCGCTTTCCATGGATTTCCTTTGTCAGGTGACACCAAATATGCAGGCAGCCCACTTCTGGGGGGCTATTTGCTGCACTGCGTTCAACTGGAGTTCCCTGTCGATTTTAGTGCAGAAATTCCGCACAAAGTAATAGCACCGCTTCCATCAGCATTTATATCGGCTCTTAAGGGCATCTTCGATCCTTCTTCACTTGATTCAAAAGCCTTGCAGCGGTACTTTTAACAAAACAAGGAGGTTCCGATGGCAGAAAGGAACGTGACGCCGATCAGGGGTCCGCTCAAGCTTGGAACGATCATACTGGGTGTTGTCGTAATAGCTATAATCGGCGTATTTGCGACAAGCTTCTTCGTGGTCGACCAGACCGAAGAGGCAGTACTACTGACCCTCGGCCGTTATACCAAAACGGTTGGCGCAGGGCTGCATTTCAAGTTTCCCCTGGGAATCCAGCAGAACTACAACGTAAAGACCAGGGTGGTCCAGACTGAACAGTTCGGGTTCCGCACCGCTCAGGCAGGGGTCCAGACGCGGTATGAAGAACAAAGCTACCCGGAAGAGTCCACGATGCTCACTGGGGACCTCAATATCGTTGATGTGGAATGGATCCTCCAATACCGCATCAAGGATCCAAAAGCGTGGTTATTCAATATGGATGACCGCCCGAAGACGATACGGGACATAAGCCAGTCTGTTATAAACATGCTGGTAGGTGATCGCACCATACTGGACGTCATTGGTCCCCAACGAACCTTGATTGAAGAAGCCGGAACCCAACTGATGAACGAAACCTTGAACGGTTACGGCCTGGGTGTAGAGATCATAGCAGTAAGGCTCCAGAACATTGTGCCTCCCACCGGTGTACAAGCCGCTTTCGAAGATGTGAACATGGCCCAACAGGACATGAACCGCCTTATAAACGAAGGCAAGGAAGCCTACAACAAGGAAATTCCCCGTGCCCGCGGCGAGGCTGACCGAGTGGTACAGATTGCCAGGGGCTATGCATCCGAGCGTGTTAACCGCGCCAACGGTGATGTAGCCAGGTTTGTATCGGTCTATGATGAATACCGCAAGGCTCCGGATGTTACCAGGGATCGTCTTTACTATGAGATGATGGAAGCAATTTTTGTCCAGGAAACCGGTACCGACCTGATAGACCGGGAATTAGGCAATTTCATACCCCTCAAGAATCTTGGAGGCCAGCCATGAAAAAGCTTATTGGCGTAGGCGTGGCAATACTGGTTCTAGTCGTGGTGATCTTCCTGATGGGACCCTTGTATGTAGTTGCCGAGGGGCGTCAGGCAGTGGTTGTCCGTTTTGGACAAATAATAAAAGTAGACACCGATGCTGGACTTAAGTTCAAAATGCCATTCATAGATAATGTTGTTATCTATTCCAAGAAGATCATGGCCTGGGACGGTGAAGCCCAACGTATTCCTACCCGGGAAAACCAGTTCATTTGGGTCGATGCCACTGCACGATGGCGGATCTCTGATCCGGTAATCTTCTATCAGGCAGTTTCAGACATGAACGGGGCATACAGCAAGCTTGATGATGTAATAGACAGCGCTGTAAGAACAGTAATCTCCTCGAACTACCTCAGGGAAGCAGTACGGAACACAAACGGAATAACCGAGTCCACCACCCGTGAGACCTTTGAGACTGGCGATGCAGAAGGTTCCGATTCCCTGCGGCAACTGACCCAGACAGCCGTCTCGTATGAGATCATCGAAAAGGGCCGCCGGCAGCTATCCACAGATATGTTGAACATTGCGCGCCAGCTGACTCCTGAGTATGGTATCGAAATAATTGATGTGGTTCCCCGTCAGATCCGCTACAGCCAGGAACTGACAGAGAGCGTCTACAAGCGAATGATTGCCGAGCGCAGCCAGATAGCCCAGGCCTTCCGTTCCCACGGTGAAGGCAAGAAAGCGGAGTGGCTCGGCAAGCAGGAGAATGAAAAACGCGCCATCCTGTCAAAAGCCTACGAAGAAGCCGAGACCATAAAAGGTCTGGCCGATGCGCAAGCCACCAGCATCTATGCTGGTGCATACAGCAGGGACAGGGCATTCTTCGACTTCTGGAGGGCCACGGAGTCTTACAAGCAGACTCTGCCCACCTTCAACAAGACCCTGACCACCGACATGGATTACTTCAGATATCTGTATAGCCCTCGGGGTCGTTGATCAACGATTGCAGAAAACAGACGCCGGTCTTGAAAAAGACCGGCGTTTTTGCATTAATACAGTCTATTGCAGCAATCCAGAGGATGTGCCGCAAGGTTCTGTGCAGGAGGCACGATGAAAGCGATCAAAAACCCATTTCTGAATGGCCATGAATATGACTGCTTCGGCTGTGCCCCGCACAACCCTATTGGCTTGGCCCTTGAATTCTTTGAAGATGGAGATGAGGTATACAGCGAATGGAAACCCAAAGAGCACTTCGAAGGCTTCAAGGGTGTGCTTCATGGCGGAATACAGGCTGCCTTGCATGATGAAATAGCAAGCTGGGTGGTCTTCGTAAAACTTGGTACCGCAGGCTACACGCAAGGGTTATCGCTTACCTATCTAGCCCCCGTGATGGTAGCTAAAGGTCCCATCACTCTCAGGTCGAGGTTGCGGAGTATGGATGGAAACAAGGCCAATATACTTACTACCCTCTTTGATGGCGAAGGAAAGGCCTGCAGCGAGTCCCTGGCTGTCTATTTTACCGTTCCGATTCATATCGCAAAACGGATGTTTGACTACCCCGGCAAGGAGGCCTTTCTGGGAACCGACTGAGGCGCCGTCAACAGACACCGTCAGAAGGCCATTTCAGACAGTACTTTCAGCAGCCCATTGAAAAGCCCGCAGACCATGATGGCTGCGGGTTGGCTGGAACTATCTGAAAACCCTGATCAGGACAGGAATGCCAACATGACGCCCGCAGCTATGGCACTGCCAATGACGCCAGCTACGTTTGGTCCCATGGCATGCATGAGCAAGTAGTTGCCAGGATTGCATTTCTGCCCTACAACCTGTGAAACCCGCGCTGCCATAGGGACAGCTGACACACCTGCCGAACCTATCAAAGGATTTACCTTGCCACCTGAAGTAATGTACATAAGCTTGCCGAAAAGCACACCGGAAGCAGTTCCAATAGCAAAGGCTACAAGACCAAGTCCGATGATCATCAGGGTCTGGACCTGAAGGAACTTGCTTGCACTGGCTGTTGCTCCAACGGATACACCGAGGAATATGGTCAAGATGTTGATCAACGCATTCTGGGTTGTATCCAAAAGTCTGGCTGTGACACCGGATTCCCTGAACAGGTTACCTAGCATCAAAGAACCAAGCAATGGGACGGCTGAAGGCAGGAGCAAACCACACAATATGGTTACGGCGATCGGAAAGATCACCCGCTCGGTCTTGGACACATTGCGCAACTGCTCCATCACCACCATACGTTCTTTTTTTGTGGTCAAGGCCATCATGATGGGCGGCTGGATGATTGGAACCAGAGCCATATACGAGTATGCTGCAATGGCTATAGCCGGCAGCAACTCAGGTTTCAGCTTGCTGGTAAGGTAAATGGCCGTTGGGCCGTCAGCACCTCCAATGATACCGATGCTTGCGGCAGCATTCATGTCAAAGCCCATCAGATTGGCACCGATGAAGGTTACAAAGATGCCCACCTGAGCAGCCGCTCCAAGAAGAAGACTCTTGGGATTGGCAATCAACGGACCGAAATCGGTCATTGCGCCAACACCCATAAAGATAAGGGGAGGATACACGCCTAGCTTTACACCTTGATAGAGATACCACACAAGCCCAGCATTCTCACTGCCATTCGGAGGTGTCATGATACCACCCAAAGGCAAATTCACGAGGAGCATGCCAAAGCCTATCGGTACGAGCAACAGGGGTTCGAACTTCTTTGCAATTCCAAGGTACAGGAGTACACAGGCAGTGATCATCATGATCAGCTCTCCGGGTATGAACCCGAAGACCATCATGTCACTCCTGCTGAAGGCCGCAAAGCCGGTTGTCTGGAGAAATTCCAGGATATTTTGCCACATACGCTATCCTTTACCGCCTCCCGTCACACGATGTCGATCATTGGATCACCAGTGTTGACGGTGGTGCCGGCCTGTACACGGATCTGGGTTACTGTACCATCGCCCTGGGCACAAATTTCGTTCTCCATCTTCATGGCTTCGAGGATAAGTAGCACATCACCTCGCTTTACGAGCTGTCCTGCGCTGACCTTGACGCCAAGAACCGTACCGGGCATGGGAGCCTTAACGGTACCGGCACCTGACGCGCCACCTGCAGCAGGAGCGGGGGCGGCAGCAGGGGCAGAAGCGACAGGGGCAGAGGCGGCGGCCACAGGGGCTGGCGCAGGTGCACTCGGGCCACCCATTTCTTCTACACCAACATCATAGGTCTGGCCGTTTACGGTTACACGATATTTCTTGAGCATGGTACTGATCTCCTTGTTGTATGGCTGAGCTCCGGAGCGGGACAGCTGGCCCGCCTTTACCGGATTCCCGTTATGCGCCGCGCGGCCCTCTGGCCAGGCGATCTATATGTCCCCACGCAGGGGTGCTGAATCCAACAGGTTCGATGGAAGCAATCCTGAAATCCGAAGCCGATTGACCGCTCGCAGCAGCTATGGCAGCAACGATGGCTGCAACAATGCTGCCATTGATACCAGAAGAGCTGGCCGTCGGCTGTGAAACAGGAACTGGCACCGGGATTGCTTCGTTCTTTGGAGCGAAGATGATCCTGAAGAGCTCCAACACCAAGGCCAGGCCGATGAGGGCTACGAACACCGTACCTATGCCAATTATCGTGATAGTCCACATATCCATGGCAGACCCCTTACACGGGAATATTGCCATGCTTCTTGGCAGGGCGGGTTTCCCGCTTGCCTAGCAGCATGGTCAAAGCCGAGATGAGACGCTTGCGGGTGTCCGCAGGGTCAATGACATCATCTACATAACCGCGCAAGGCTGCCTTGTAGGGGTTGGCGAAATTGACCTTGTATTCGTCGATCTTTTCCTTGCGAGTAGCAACGGGATCACTGGCTTCTTCGATTTCCTTCTTGAAAATGATGTTGGCGGCTCCATCAGGCCCCATGACCGCAATTTCGGCACTGGGCCAGGCAAAGACCTGGTCGGCTCCGAGATGGCGGGAACACATGGCAATATACGCACCACCGTAAGCTTTGCGGATTATGACCGTCATCTTTGGAACTGTGGCCTCGGAATACGCATACAGCAGCTTTGCGCCATGCCGGATTACGCCGCCATGTTCCTGCCCGACGCCCGGCAGATAGCCTGCGGTATCCGCGAGGGTAACCAGCGGAATGTTGAAAGCGTCACAGAATCGTATAAAACGGCTAGCTTTGTCAGAAGCATTTATGTCCAGAACACCAGCCATATTACGTGGCTGGTTGGCCACGATGCCGACAGTACGTCCGGTAAGCCTTGCAAAGCCAATCACGATATTTTTGGCATACAAGGGCTGTATCTCAAAGAAGTCACCATCGTCGAAAACACGCTTGATGACGTCCCGGATCTCGTACGGCTTGTTGGGTGAATCAGGGATAATATCAGCCAAGCCTGAATCAGCCCTGGCTGGATCGTCGGACGTCTTGGCAACCGGCGGATCCTCCACATTGTTCTGCGGAAGGTAGGACAGCAGTTTTCGGATACCTTCAAGGGTTTCCTGTTCCGAAGCAAACATCAGGCTGGCACAGCCGGATAATTCACTATGGACCAAAGCACCGCCAAGGCCTTCGGCAGTAACATCTTCGCCGGTGACAGCTTTGATCACCTGGGGACCAGTGATGAACATGTTTCCGGTTTTCTCTACCATGACGGTAAAGTCGGTCAGGGCTGGAGAATACACTGCACCGCCAGCACAGGGACCCATGATGACGGATATCTGGGGTACCACGCCGGAAGCCAGGGTATTGCGATAAAATATATCGCCATACCCGGCAAGAGCGTCGACGCCTTCCTGGATGCGGGCACCACCTGAATCATTGATGCCGATACATGGACAACCAACCTTTACGGCCATGTCCATCACCTTGCAGATCTTGGCTGCATGCATTTCACCAAGTGATCCACCGATTACGGTGAAATCCTGGGCAAAGAGGTAAACCAGGCGGCTGTTTACCGTGCCGTATCCGATTACGACACCTTCACCAGGAGCCTCGACCTTGTCCATGCCAAGATCTACCGCCCGGTGTTCCACAAAGGCGTCGATCTCGGCAAAGCTGCCCGGATCAAGCAATGCTTCGATGCGTTCCCGGGCTGTCATCTTGCCCTTGTCATGCTGGGCTGCTACACGCTTAGGTCCGCCGCCCGCGGTAATCTTGGCCTTGCGCTCGGCCAGTAGCTTCAGTTTCTGTTCCATCTACTCACTCCAAAATAGGAAGGATCGTATCCGTGTTTGCGTACATTCTATCAATCACGTTGACAAAGTTCTACCAGAACACCATTGGTTGCTTTTGGATGCAGGAAGGCTATTTTAGCACCACCGGCCCCGTATCGTGGTTTTTCATCGATCAGGCGCACGCCTTTTTCCTTGAGTTCTACCAAAGCAGCCTCTATGTCTGTGACACTGAAGGCTATGTGCTGGATCCCCTGCCCCTTGGACTCGATGAATTTAGCTATCGGTCCATCGGGATCCGTCGATTCCAGCAATTCTATTTCAGTGTCTCCCACCGGCAGGAATGCCACCCTGACCTTTTGTTCGGCTACCGTCTCGGTACCGTGCAACTCCATGCCGAGTATGTCGGTATAGAGCTTCAGGGTTTCATCCAGATTCGCTACTGCGATACCTATATGGTCAACTTTTCCGACCATGACTGTTCCTCCTGTTCTTGGTTCATCCAGGAGTCTGTATGGACTCCAATATTATCATCCCGCCAGGGAACCCTCCAGGATTCCCAAGGCTTCGTAAAAATCCTTTCGTTTGTCCAGAACTGCTGACGCAAGGTCAGCAAGTTCAATCTTCCGGTCTTCTCCCTCAAGCCTTCGTAAAACACGGTCAGCCAGGGCATTGCCAAGTTCCCAGCTCAGGTTCTCGTGCCTTCTCAGACGCAAGAATCCTGTCGCTACCAGGGCAGCCTCGTGTGCCTTGATCTCGTCGACCAACCTTGATACACCGTCGCCTGTCTCAGCTGTGGTTGGAATTACCGCTGGAATCTCAAGAGCATCATGCCCCGGAGGCTGACGGGCTATGTGATGAGCCGCACCTTGATCAAACAGACCTGAGCTGCTGGCCCGTGGTGATGACTGACCTTCGGTCCTGTCTACCGCCTTCAACTGGTCCAAGGCCTGGTAAAGGGCAGAAAACCTTGTTGCCGCACCATTCATGACAGCGGCCTCCAGCATGGCCCTAATCTCACGTATAACCCTTTCGGAACCGTCACGATCGGCCTTGTTCACACAGAAAACATCACCGATTTCCATGACCCCGGCTTTGATGGCCTGTATGTCGTCTCCCAGACCAGGAACAGAAACGAGAACCACGGTATCAGCCAGCCTGACTATATCGACTTCCGACTGGCCTACGCCTACGGTCTCTATGATGATGTCATCGAAGCCAGCTGCATCAAAGATACGCACTGTCTCGGTAGTGGCTCTTGAGAGGCCTCCCAGATGGCCACGTGTTGCCAGACTGCGGATGAAAACACCATCGTCATCCGCATGGCGTTGCATACGGATACGGTCACCAAGTATGGCGCCCCCTGTAAAGGGGCTGGATGGATCGATGGCCGCTACAGCCACCCTTCGGCCACGGGAACGTAACTCTTTCAGCAGCTTGTCAGTCAAGGTACTTTTGCCGGATCCAGGAGGACCGGTGATACCGACGATATGGGCATGACCGATATCAGCATTGATGGCTTTGAGCACGGCCAGACGTGCCGGGTCTTCCCGTTCGACCAAAGTGATCGAACGGGCTATAGACCGGGGATCGCCTTTTCGGATACCGGAAACTAGGCTGGCCGAGTCGTACACGTTCAAACCTTGCGCTTGAGATTGTTTCTGATGAACTCGATGGTTGTCGTAGTAGGAGTGCCAGGGGTAAAAACCTCGGCAATGCCCGCAGCCTTGAGTCCCGGTATATCGTCATCAGGGATGACTCCACCACCAACTACCAATACATCGTCAATCTTCTTCTCTTTGAGCAGATCCATAACCCTGGGGAAGAGATGGTTATGGGCACCCGAGAGTATACTCATGGCAATGACGTCCACGTCTTCCTGGATGGCTGCGTTGACAACCTGCTCGGGAGTCTGCCTCAGGCCAGTATAGATTACTTCCATGCCTGCATCCCTGAGAGCCCTGGCTATAACCTTGGCTCCGCGATCATGGCCGTCCAGTCCGGGTTTAGCCACCAGTACCCGTATTTTCCGTTCCATCTGTGCCTACCTTATAGAATGACTTTCTGCTGGTACTCGCCGAATACGCCGCGCATGACATCGCAGATCTCCCCGAGGGTCGCATAGGTTCTGACCGCAGACAAGATATGGGGCATCAGGTTGTCGCTGTTCTTGGCAGCAATCTCCACAGCCTTGAGGGCAGCCTGAACTTTGGAATTATCGCGGCCAGCCCGTAGCGTTGCCAGCTTTCTGGATTGCTGTTCGCCTACTGCAGGATCAACACGCAACAGTCCAGTAGGTGGAGCTTCCTTCACCTGGAACTTGTTCATACCCACCACTACCCGGTCACCGGACTCAATGTCCATCTGGTAGGTGTACGAGGCATCCTGGATTTCCTGCTGGATGTAACCATGCTCGATTGCCTTCACAGCTCCACCCATGGCATCAATCCTGGCAATGTATGCCAATGCTTCCTGCTCGATACGATCGGTTATGCTCTCGACATAGTAGGATCCAGCAAGTGGATCGATGGTTTCTGCAACTCCCGATTCATGGGCAATTATCTGCTGGGTTCGAAGTGCAATCCGAACAGCTTCCTCGGTTGGCAAGGCCAGAGCCTCATCCTTGGAATTGGTATGCAGTGACTGGGTACCGCCCAGGACAGCGGCAAGGGTCTGTATGGCAACGCGGACTATGTTGTTGTCAGGTTGCTGGGCTGTGAGGGTTGAACCGCCGGTCTGGGTGTGGAAACGAAGCATCAGACTCTTCGGATTCCTGGCAGCAAACCGTTCTTTCATGATCTTGGCCCACACCCGTCGTGCCGCCCGGAACTTGGCTACTTCCTCGAACAAGTCGTTATGGGAATTGAAGAAGAACGAAAGCCTCGGTGCAAAATCATCAACGCTCAGACCCGCCTTCACTGCGGCATCGACATAGGCTATGCCGTCTGCAATGGTAAAAGCAACTTCCTGTGAAGCTGTGGAGCCAGCTTCCCGGATATGGTAACCGGAAATCGAAATGGTGTTCCAGTTAGGCACTTCCTTGGAGCAGTATGCGAAGATATCGGTTATCAGACGCATGGATGGCTCGGGTGGGAAGATGTACGTACCTCTTGCTACGTACTCCTTGAGGATATCGTTCTGGATTGTTCCGTCAAGCTGCTCCGGTTTGATGCCCTGTTTCTCTGCCACCGCAATATACATGGCAAGCAGAACAGAAGCAGGCGCATTGATGGTCATGGAGGTGGAGACCTTGTCCAGCGGAATACCGTCGAAGAGTATTTCCATATCAGCAAGTGAATCTATGGCTACGCCAACCTTGCCAACCTCGCCTTGGGACAATGCGTGGTCGGAGTCATAGCCAATCTGGGTGGGTAGGTCAAAAGCCACTGAAAGGCCGGTTGTGCCTTGCTGGAGCAGGAACTTGTAACGCTTGTTGGATTCCTCGGCTGTAGAGAAACCAGCGTACTGACGCATGGTCCAGAAGCGGCCACGGTACAAAGTGTTCTGAACACCTCTGGTATACGGATATTCACCAGGGAAGCCAATATCTCGTACATAATCGATGTGGTCAGTATCCAGTGGCGTATACAGCCGGTTGATGGGAGCGCTGGAACCGGTAACAAAGTTTTTCTTGCGTTCCGGGAATTTCGAAATTGATTTCTCAACCTCGGCATTGTATTCCTCGAGGCTCTTTTTAATGGTGTCATTGTCATTCATCTGTATCTCCCCCTGTAGGCCTGGAATTGGTGGAAGGAACAGCCCGCCAAACACTGGATCATGGGTACGAAACCATGGGGTTGCGTACCTCGTTCAATCCTTCAAGCCCGGCTCGGCAATTATAGTGAAGCCTTGGCCGTCTCGGCTAGCTCGAATCCCCGCCGAAGTGCGCTCAAGTTAAGGTCTTCTGTACCCTTTGGCACACGATGCCTTACCGCAAGCTCCAGCGTTTTTTCACCAACTATGCCCGAGATGCCGGCAAGGGCGCCCAGGGCTACGATATTTGCGACGACCTTTTTCCCTAAATCCTCAGATGCAGTTTTAAGGATGGGGACGCGCACTGTTCGGGCAGTAATTTCATCAGAGAGGATAACCGATTCGTCCACAATTATCAGGCCCTTGTTCATGAGAGCACCATAGGTCTTGTACGACTCTGGGGTAAGTGCCAGAAGAAAATCCGGGTCTGTAGCCTTGGGATAATCAATATCCACATCCGATATGACCACTTCGGCTTTGGATGCACCACCACGGGCTTCCGGACCATAACTCTGGGTCTGAACTGCATTCTTGTCCTCAAGTATTGCCGCTTCGGCCAAAACGATTCCAGCGAGAAGGAGTCCCTGCCCACCAGAGCCGCTTAATCTGAATTCTGTGCGCATTCGCGTAGCCCCCCCTGGAACGAATCGAATTTCCTTCTGACACCTTCTGCAAGAGCTGAATATTCAGCGGTAAATTCCGGTTCTGGAGAATTATGCATTTCTCCGATGAGGAATTTGCCTTCCAGCTTTTCAGGACTCATGACTGCCGCAGCCTTTATGTTTACAGCATGATCCTTGAACCAGGTCATCATATCCACAGGAGTGCCCAGTTTGTTCTTCCGACCATAGTAGGTCGGACATTGTGAGAGGGCTTCGACAACTGAAAAACCCGGATTGAGCAGGGCTTTTTCAATCAATTCTTCAAGAAGGACAGCATGGTAGGCTGTAGCCCGGGCTACATAGGTGGCTCCAGCTGCTATGGACAGCTTGGCCAGATCGAAACTTCGCTCGGTATTGCCGTAGGGAGCAGTAGTACCTAACATACCCTTTGGAGTCATGGGTGAATACTGGCCACTGGTCATGCCGTAGATGTTGTTGTTCATTAATATGGTAGTGATGTCTATATTACGACGGGCTGCATGTATGAAGTGATTTCCACCTATGGCAGTACAGTCGCCATCACCTGTCATGACTATGACCTTCAGCTCGGGTCTAGACAGCTTGATACCGGTAGCAAAGGCCAAGGCCCTGCCGTGGGTTGTATGGAGTGTATCAAAATCAAGGTAACCTGGAGCACGACTGGAACAGCCAATGCCGGAGACCACCACAATCTTGTTTTTATCCAGCTTAAGCTTCGCTATGGCCCGCACAAGAGCACCGGTTACCGTCCCATGCCCGCAACCAGGGCACCAGATATGTGGAAGTCTGTTTTCCCGGAAATATTTGAGGCTGTCGCTCATTTCTCGCCTCCCATGATGACAAAAAGGATTTCTTCAGGCTTGAATAATTCACCGTTAACCTTTGAAAGGCGTTCAACCGGCGCGCGGCAACCGATGACCCGCTCTATCTCGAGCACGAGCTGGCCCAAGTTCATCTCTGGCACTATCACACGTTTAACCTGTGAGGACAGTTCACGGAGAGGTTCTTCAGGGAAAGGCCAGATGGTCTTGGGCCGGAACAGGCCGACTTTTATTCCTTTTGCCCTGGCCTGGCGAACGGCCGAGAGGGATGACATGGCCGATGAACCGAAAGCAACCACAAGAATTTCACAATCTTCTATGGATTCAGTGGCATAATCCCTGATGAGGGGCTCAGCGTTCTCAACCTTTTTCATGAGCCTGCGTATCAGAACGTCGGCAACATCGCCCCTGTTGGATGGGAAACCAGTCTCATCATGGAACAATCCAGTAACGTGGTACCGGTAGCCCTGTCCGAAGGAGGCCATCAACGGAACACCGCCATCAGGGTCCGCTTCATAAGGTTTGTAACCACCGGGACTTGCAGGAGCCTTGCGTCTGGTTACCTTCACGGTTTCGAAGTCAGGCAACACGACTTTTTCACGCATGTGTCCGATTACTTCATCGGTGAGTACCACTACCGGTATACGATAATCCTCGGCGATATTGAAAGCCTTGACCGTAAGGTCGAAGCATTCCTTGACATTCCCCGGGGCAAGGACAACAACAGGATGATCGCCATGGGTTCCCCATCGGGCTTGCATGACCTCGCCCTGAGAGGGAGAAGTAGGCATACCAGTAGAAGGGCCAACACGCTGAACATTTATAATGACGACAGGAACCTCAGCAAGGGAGGCATAGCCGATGTTCTCCTGCATCAGTGAGAATCCCGGGCCGCTGGTTGCGGTCATAGCCTTGCGACCAGTAAGGGATGCACCGATTATGGCCGCCATGGAGGCTATCTCGTCTTCCATCTGGATGAACTTGCCGCCGACTTTTGGCAATTCCTCGGCACATAACTCAGCGATTTCCGTTGAAGGTGTTATTGGATAACCAGCAAAAAAATCGAGCCCTGCGGTCAGTGCACCAAGAGTACAGGCCTCGTTTCCCTGCATCAATTTTACACTAGGCATGCTTGGCCTCCGGCGGAATCGTGTGATCTACGTCGGAAGCATCCTGGCTTTCCGGCTTTTGCACACCTTTTTCATGAATTTCAATGGCGAAGTCCGGACAGCGAATTTCACAAAGGCGACATCCAATACATAGTTCAGGATGGGCCGCGTAAACTTTGCCATTCCGGAGCGCGAGGACCTGCTTGGGGCAGAAGGCGACACAAATATTGCAGCCTTTGCACCAGCGCTCCCGAACAATGTGCTCGAAGGATTTCTTCTGTTCGCTCATAGCCTTCACTCTTGGTTTTGTCCGTATTTTCCAGTTTCGGTTAAAACCTCGACCGTTTCGTTGGGCCATAAGGTGAGACCGGCATGGTAAAATTACGGATCTTGATGTTCAGCATACCCTATGAAGCCTAGCATGTCAAAGTGCTATTTGGCATTATAGTGGCAAATAATGAAATTTAGTAGTCATTCCTTGAAACGTCTAGCTAAATCGTTTCAAGTATTGTGTCTTTCATGAACTTCACTTTTACTGTATACTATGATTGCGCCTACAGGATCAGGATCAGTCCATGAACCTGAGGCAAGGAGGAATGCACATGAACAAGCGACTGTCGATACGCGACCTCACGCTTCGTGACGGCCAACAATCCCAGTTCGCCACCAGGATGAATCAAGCACAGGTGGATAGAGTCCTGCCCTACTACCGGGAAGCAAAATTTTATGCAATGGAAGTCTGGGGCGGAGCGGTACCCGATTCAGTCATGCGCTTTTTAAATGAAAGCCCCTGGGCTCGTCTTGAAAGCATCCGTGATGGTGTTGCCGGCGTCTCCAAGTTGACGGCCTTATCCAGGGGACGCAACCTTTTTGGATACAACCCGTATCCGGACTCGGTAATCGAGGGTTTCTGCCGTAATTCAGTCAAATCAGGCATAGACATCATGCGGGTCTTCGATGCCCTCAATGATATCGACAATATGACCAGCACGATCCGCTTCGTGAAGGAGAACGGCGGCATGGCCGACTGCGCCGTCTGTTACACGGTTGACCCGAAATTTACCTTCAAAGAGCGGGTAAGCAGTTTTCTGAGAGGCAAGAAACTTCCTGGCGAACTGTTTGGTGTTCCTTATTTTGTTCACAAGGCCAAGGAACTCGCTGCTGCTGGCGCGGACATGATCACCATCAAGGACATGGCTGGTCTTGTAGAACCGGCAACAAGCGCCGAGCTTATAAAAACCCTGAAAAATGAAGTTGGCGTGCCCATCGATCTGCACACCCATTGTACCCCCGGTTATGGTACCGCCAGCTTGCTTATGGCCATGGTCAACGGTGTCGACATCATTGACACTGTCATCATGAATTTTTCTGGCGGACCAGCGGCTCCAGCCTACGAGATTATTCAACTCCTGGCAGACAGGCTTGGCATCGATACCGGAGTGGACAAGGCTGCAGCGGGCAAGATCAACAGAGAATTGAAGGATATTCGCGGTGACCTGGTAAAATTCGACCAGTACAAACGCCTGCCTCCAGAAGTCGACCTTTCGGATTACACTCCTGCCCCGGAACTGGCGTCCTTGCTGGATGGAGCAGCCGAAGCAGCTGTGGCTGGCAAAGCTGACGAAACCCTGCGTCTGTGCCAGCTCATAGAAGCAAGTTTCAATTATCCGGAACCCGACAAGATCGTGCAGAGGGCACAAATTCCAGGCGGCATGTATACCAATATGATGTCCCAGCTCCAGGAAATGAAACTGGAACACCATCTGGATGAAGTACTCCATATCGTTCCCCAGGTCAGGCTTGATGCAGGTGTCCCTCCCCTGGTGACGCCTACCAGCCAGATAGTCGGAGTCCAAGCAGTGAACTGCATAGTAGACAAGGCTCAGGGCAAGCCATTCTATTCCAATGTATCCAAAAATTTCGTCGAGCTTGTAAAAGGATCATATGGACGGACTCCTTTTGCCATCGATCCGGAGTTCAGGCAGAAGATAGCCGGTGTGCGGGAAGAAACGCCCTATGATACATCAAAATACAAGAAGCAACCGAATCCGGAGATCCCGGAATTTGGTGGAGTGCACCTGGCTACTGATGAAAAGGAAGAACTCCTGCTGGAACTCTTTCCAAGTGTGGCAGACAAGTTCCTGCGGGGCGTGCGGGAAGCATCCTTCAAGGACTACCTGGCATCCCTACCCCCCGAGCCGGAGCCTGACGAGGGGCCTTATCCTCAGGCTTTCTGGGAAAACCTGAGCTTGGCTATGGAAGCCTGAAATCACAACATCCAGTGGTGTGGCAAACAGCCAAGTCACCAAGATGAATGATGAAATACAACTTATTGTTTTTGCTGACATTGAAAGGGGTGATTACCACTTGGGTAGTTGCCCCTTTTCTTTCAACCGAAGGAGCCTCGTGCAACAAGGAAGGCTATCAACGGATTTTCCTGAGCTTCTTATGCCACAGCAGACGTAATCGTTCTGCTGCACGGAACAGGAAATATACCCTAGGTAGATATACATAATCCCAGGCGCCGGGATAGTGCCGCAATTCACCGCCAAAACCGGTCTTGAAGCGATACAAGCCTGCCATCGGATGATTTTCATCGTTGTTAGGGGGAATGCCGTACATGTCGTATTCAAGGCAACCGGCGGCTTTGGCCGACGTTATAGCAGCCCATTGCAGAGCGTAGGCAGGCATCAGATTTCGTTTTTCATCCGAGGAGGCTCCGTACAAATAAGTAGCAGTGGTACCATAAAACAAAGTGACGATGACTGCCAAGGCCTGGCCTTCATGCCGGGCAACCCAGAGGCGTAAATCAGGCACTGGCTCTCCCCGTGTTCCTGATGTCCATTTCCCAGCATCTCCGGATCGTCCTTCGGCTGACTGATCACCTGCTGATTGGGTATCGGAGAGTTTATTCTTTAATGCAAGTTCGAACAACTTCCCGTAATAGCTTTTTGGATGGACAGAGATACGATCCCTTGCAGCAGTCTGCTGGTAAAGGCTGTAGAATGTATCCAGCGCAGCATATCCTTCTTCAGCGATCACGATGTTTTTTTTCTCAGCCAGCTTGATGTTGTACCGCCATTTGGGCTTCATTCTGGCCAGCATTTCATCTTTGGTGCAGGACAGATCCAGCACTACCGTATCAGGAGGTTGTACATCCGAGGCTTTCAACAAAGGAGGAAAAAATACAGGTCGTCCAGTACTTTCGGTTTCAATACCCGCAGTGTACCATCCCGGATCGAAGCGGATGAACATGCATGATCGTGGTAACCACGCCTTCAGGGATTTGCCCAAACGTTCCAGGTGATTCTGGGAGGATTCTTTTCTGTATATTGTCTCCGGTCCATGAGGCACGTAAGCGAAGGTAAAAGACCAGATCAGCTTCCGGAACAAGACAGAAACCTCATAGGGTACTATTCCTCCGTCTCCAACAAGAGTTGCATCAGAGGCTTCATCATCGGTGTTTACCAGTAAACGGATGCTGGACCACCCGTTTGCGCATTTAAACCCAGCCCAGAATCTGCTTTGCAAAAAGATTGTCGGAGGCATGGCGGTGTTACCATCCTGGATGGGCAATAAAGTCACAACACAACCCCTTACATGACATCATTATGTATGATACTAGATACATAAATTTGGCTTCGGCGAATCTTTAAGTACTAGGATATATATATTCATACATGACGACATGGTATCAGCCAACATTCCCATCCACAACACAGGTTGTCATGCAAGACCGTGAGTTTGCCCCAAGCGCCTTCGAGCCAACAAGGACAGCTCCTCCAACGGCACGTATGGGTACCGAGAAGAAAGCGTCCACTTCGATCTGCTCCTCCGCAGGCACCGCTGGATCCTGGCCGGTCAGCACCAGTCTGGTACCAGGACTTGCCCAGGAGGCATCGATCACTTCCACGACTTCCTTACCGTCAGCCCCATCGACAGATGCTGCAAGAAGCATGCCCCTGGACTCAACCCCGCGGAGTTTTGCCGGTTTCAGATTGTTGACCAGAACAATATGCTTGCCAAGTAATTCTTCCTCTTTGTAGAACGGTACAAGACCAGATACGATCACCCGTTCCTGTCCGCTGCCATCATCGAGAGTTTCTATGTACAACTTGTCGGCTTTTGGATGCCTCTCGATCTTGATTATCTTGGCAACCCTCAGATCGATCAGCTTGGCAAAACGCTCCTCCACTGACAAGTCGGCATAAGGTGCCGGTTTCGGGGCAGGCTCAGGTTTTGGCGCGGTTACTTCCGGTTTGGCACTTGATGCCTCCAGGGATCCGGCATTTTTGGTAGCTTGGGCTTTAGGTGTGGATGCCTTCGCTGCCGTATCCCGCTCTGCCCGCTCTTTCTGGGAACCGGAGAATCGATCACGCATGGCTTCAATATGGTCTGATTCAAGTTTTCTAAACAGGACGCCGACCTCAGAAATACGGTCCAGACCTTCCAGTCTGCCCAGATCCTTCCAAGCAAGTCCATCCTTGCCAACGGTCTTGCCGACGGTCCTCCCGAAGAATCCAGCGAGTGTATCCATAGCCGATGGC
>MIBM01000436.1:3302-3998 GCA_001830645.1 Spirochaetes bacterium RIFOXYC1_FULL_54_7 | reverse complement strand
CCCTTGATCAGTTCCAGTCGGGCCTTGCTTTGTCCCCGGTGCTGGACTCCTTGGGGTATCCAGAGTAGTAGCCGGTGCGGTAGACGATCCGGTAGACGTGATTCCCAGCATGCTGAGGGCATCGGCAAGCCCTTGGGAGTCCAGCAAGCCGCAGGCTTTGAATACGAGAGTTGTGTGGACACTTGGCAGGCTGGCGGTATTTTCTGGATAAATCATGCTATAAGCCATATCTAGTTGACTGGCAGCGAATTGTCAAGAACTCCGGCGGCATTTAGCATCATTCCGGCGGAAACGGAAATGAACGAGTTGAATGCGCTGATATCCAGAAACCTCAAACTGCTCCGGGCTTCACGAAAAATGACCCAGGAAAAGCTGGCAGAAGCGGCAGGGATCAGCAAGAACTATGTTGCAGAAATCGAGACTGGCCGCAAGTACCCCTCGCCACATGTGTATCTGAGCATGTCCAAAGCCCTGTCCGTTCCACCCTACTACCTTCTCTTCGATGACCACGAGCAGACCCAGCCTCCCACACCTGAACCACCCGAGGTTGCAGCCAGGCGGCGTGAAATCTTAATCCGCGAGGTTGTGCGGCTGGTGGATGACTACCTGCCCGGCGAACCGCTCTGAACACCCGGTCATTTGCAGTTATCCCCGATCGTGGCCTGTTCAAGCCAGGCAATTCCGGATAAAATAGGT
>MIBM01000436.1:0-3288 GCA_001830645.1 Spirochaetes bacterium RIFOXYC1_FULL_54_7 | reverse complement strand
TCCACTAATTGGATGCCGTAACCAAAGAGAGCAAAGCCCCGTCCGGAGACTGCACCATGCCCGCCACCGCAAGAAAAACCATACTTATAGCAGCGCTCGCAACCCTGGCTTCAATCCTGCCGTCATGGGGCCAGAGTCTGATCGGGACATCGGACGGTTTGTACCGTATTGACCAGACCGGCAAGCCAGCCGTTCTGCTGGGGAATACGGATGTCCGGAAGATCATCAGGACCGGAACTGGCTGGTATCTGCTTTCCAGTAGGGGAATACTGTTCAGCCAAGACCTTTCCAGCTTCGAGGAACGCAACAAAGGCATCCCCATCAAGGTCATCAAGACCTATGACAAGGGCGTAAAAGGCTTTGCCAACGAGATACAGGAAGTGAAGGATCTCGAGGTTGACCCTTATGATGACAGGAACCTGGTGGCCTGCACCAAGGACTACGTCTTTCTGAGCCAGGATGGTGGCAACACCTGGCGACGCATACCTTCGCCGGCACCCCAGCCTGGCCTGAAAGCTGTTGCGGTAACCAGCAAGCCTGAACTCCTTGTGTTTGCATCCCACCCCATCCGTGGCCCCTTTGTGAGGAACGGGGCGAATGGTTCGTGGAAGGAGATAGGCGGCGAGCTGGGCAAGAGCGACCCAGGCAACATGAACCCGGAAGAAATCTCGGATATGGTTGTCCGGGCAGGAACCACCGGACCTGAAGTCTGGGCTGCCAATTCCTTCCTGCCCAGGATGTACAATTATGACTTTACCAGCGCTACCTTCCGTCTGGCCTATCGCGAGGATGCGGCCTTTGGAACCTTCGAGTCCTTGTTGCCCAGGGGCGACGAGGTGTTGTACGTAACCGACGGAGCCGTCATGCGCCTTGATCAGGGCCGCGGAACCGTACAGTTCGCAGGGACGGAGACCATGGCTGTGAAAGCCGCGGCAGCCCTGGTTCCCGGTCGTATGAACGCATACTGGAGTTCATCCGTTGTAGGACGATCTCTATCGCTTACGGAACTGTGGCTGGTCTCTTTCAAGGACCTGAAGCCCTTCAAGGCCTTTGCCGATGGCCGTTTCGGTTTGTATCTGCAGACCCACTTCATGGTGGATCCTGACAGCCGTGCCAAATACATCGACCTGATGGACAAACACAACATGGACATGGTTGTAATCGACCTGAAGGACGATTACGGACGCCTCCGCTTTGAACCCCGGGATCCCCTGGTAAAAGCCATTGGCCGGACAGTGAATCCCCTGGATGTCGAAGCCTTTGTTGCGGAGATGAAGGCCAAGGGGCGTTACCTTGTGGCCCGGATCGTCGTTTTCAAGGACAAGCGACTGTATGAACACGCCGGCGGGGCCTATGCCGTATGGGATGCCGTGGAGAACAAGCCCTGGCAGGGCTATGAAAGCGAGACAGTCGAGAAGACGGTCATGCCACCGGAAGGGCTATCCGAGGGCGACAACGCGCCAATATCGCTGACCATAACCGAGCGCAAATATTACGAAGAGCACTGGGTGGACCCATATTCAGAAAAGGTCTGGGAATACAACGTTGCCATAGCCAGGGAAATAATCGAACGGGGCTTTGACGAGGTGCAGTTCGACTACATCCGCTTCCCGACAGACGGGGTCAACCTATCCAATCTGCGCTACCGCTGGCGCGATCCCGGCATGGACATGGAGAGCGCCCTGATGTCCTTCCTGCAGTACGCCCGCAAGAATGTGGCCGCTCCCATCAGCATCGATATATATGGAGCAAATGGCTGGTACCGCTCGGGCGTCAGGACGGGTCAGGATGTGGAGCTTCTGGCCAGGTATGTAGATGTGATCTGTCCGATGTTCTATCCGTCACACTTCGAGCAGACCTTCATGGCCTTCGAGCCCGCCGTCCTGCGCCCATACCGCATTTATCATCTGGGGACACTGCGCAATTCGTACATGGCCAGGAAACAGGTGGTGGTCAGGCCATATCTGCAGGCTTTTTACATGAATGTACGCTATGACCGGGAATTTTTTTCACCCCTGTATGTAAGCCTTCAGGTTGATGGCGTGAGGGATTCGACCAATGAAGGACTCACCTTCTGGAACAACGCTGGTCGCTATGACGATATACCAACCCTGCTGCGCGCCCCGGACCGCCGCCTGGCGGGGACAACCGGGGCGCGCCTGCTGGATTGATGGCCTTGCACAGGAGTATCATGCAGAGGTCCTGCGCAGAAACCCGGATCAGAAGCCCAGTTCGTCACCTACGATGACAACGGTGAAGTCAGACAGGGACGGTTTCTTCCGCAGTATCTGGTAAACCCTGCAACTTCGTGTGTCACCGTCGCAATCCATGCATACCCCGGTCTTTACACAGGGGTTGGGCCTATCCAGGCGTTTGTTGTTCATGGGTGCAGCATACAGTTCCAGTCGCGCGAATGCCTCGTCCAGATCACGCACCAGCTTGTTGGCACCGACCACTACCACCGTCTTTACCGGCCCGAAGGTAAGGGCGGCCACGCGGTTGCCATTGGCATCCACATTGACCAACTCACCCTCGAGGGTCAGGGCATTGGTACCCGCTACGAAAACGTCGCAGGTAAGTTGTCGCCTGAGTACGACAAGCTTTGCCGCCGGTTCCAGTCCTGGAGCATTATGGTCCAGAACCTCGCATCCTGCTGCTTTGGCCTTGTCCTGGAGTCCCAAGGACTTGACAGTCATGGATCCACCGAACCCGACAGATTTACCCTTGGCAAAAAACTTTGCTACCAGTTCTGAAGCAGCTTCGCGGCTATCGACATATACCGCATCGAAGCCGTTCTTTTTAAGTGCCTTGACTGCGGTCTCGCCTAGAGTGCCCGAGCGCCACTGATTTACCTGATCCATGAAGAACCTCCAATTAACTGGAATTGTAGGGCTTATTATAAACCATGGTTGATCATCTGTAGACAAAAACCGTTCACGTTCCGCCCCGGATGTACGGGAGTATAGCCAAGCATTCTATCCCAATAGGCGGCGGGGCCTGGCAAGAAAAATGACCCCTCTTCGAGGGGCGCATTTTTTCCTGCCACCCTCCGCCCCTTTTAGCCAAAGAATGCGTGAATTTGGCTGGTTCTCCCGGGGCGGGGCGTGACCTGGTTTGGCCTAAGGGCTGGAATGAGTTGGGGAGGCTTTACGAGTTCAGGTTCCGTGTATGAGTACAGGGTCCGCGCTTATTGCGACTCGAGGCCTGGCGGTATTCCCATACATAGTGACGAGGCGGTCCTGTTTTTAACCTTTGCCGGCAGTGGGATCAGCGGGCGCCCCAGGCACC
>MIBM01000435.1:424-4078 GCA_001830645.1 Spirochaetes bacterium RIFOXYC1_FULL_54_7 | reverse complement strand
CGCATGGTTGAACTTGCCAGCCTCTGCTCCCGATTCTGCAGGTTCGAAGATGACCCGGAATTTGTCTATTGGCTTGACCGCGGCAAAACCGGCCAGGGAGAGGCCTTTGTCCGGTTCTGCATAACCCCGATCAGCATAGCCCAGCTCATGAACGAATCGGTGTTCGAGCCCTTCAGGTCCACCATCTGCCTCTCGGCCACCCTGTCCGTGGGAGGATCCTTCGGATTCTGGAAGCAACGCGTCGGCCTTACCCTGTCAGATGCCCCTGCCGACTGCACCCTCTTCCCCTCCCCCTTCCCCTACGAGACCAACGCCATGCTTGGAACACCCACGGATGCGCCAACCCCTGACGATCCATCCTGGCAAGCCTGGATAAACACTGCGGTCTACGATCTTATTGCCGCCTCGGGTGGCAGGGCCCTGGTGCTCTTCACCTCGTACCAGGTACTGCGGGCTTGTTGGGAAGCAGTCAAACCACGGCTGGACGAGCTTGGGTTGAGTGCCTTCAGGCAGGGCGACGATGAACGCTCCAGGCTCATGGACAAGTTCAAGGCCAACATAGCCAGCGTCCTTTTTGCCACCGATTCCTTCTGGGAAGGGGTAGACGCGCCGGGTGAGACCCTGGAACTGGTGATCATAACCAAGCTGCCCTTCAGGGTTCCCACAGACCCAATTCAGATGGCCAGAGCCGAGGCCGTGGAGAAGCATGGCGGCAACGCCTTCATGGACCTGTCCTTGCCGGAAGCGGTCATACGGTTCAAGCAGGGCTTCGGGCGGCTGATACGCCACTCCGACGACCGGGGAGCCGTGGTGGTCCTCGATGCCAGGCTACTGAAGAAGCGGTACGGGCAGCTGTTCATAGCCTCCCTGCCGCCTTGCATCAGGAGCTTTGTACCCCTGAAAGAACTATGCAGCACCATCAAGTCCTTCATAGGACGGCCGATCGAGGCTGACCCTCCGGAAACCAGAGGCACTACTGCCAAGGAAAAAATTGTCGGGGAAAAGGCTGCCAGTGGAAAGCCCACCAGGGGGAAAGCTGGGGAAAAGAAAAAGCGTAAGACCAGAAGCTGAGCCCGGACCGCTTTGAATTTCCCATCGCTTAGCACTTTCATCGCTTTGGACTTCCCATCCCCACGATTGGCCGTTACAATCCTGGCATGGCTATATATCCGCTGGACAATACCATACAGAAATATATATGGGGGGACAAGAAACTTATGCCCGACTTCCTGGGCAGGAGCAACCCCGACAACGACTCCTGGGCTGAATTATGGATAGGAGCCCATCCCAAGGCACCTTCCATCGCTCTGTGCCCCGATGGCTCCAGGTTCGGGCTGGACAGGCTTATTGAAAGCGATCCAGTGGGCATGCTCGGGAAGAACACCACAAAGCGCTTTGCCGGCAGACTGCCTTTCCTGTTCAAATTACTGTCCGCAGGCAGGCCTCTGTCCATCCAGGCCCATCCCTCCAAGCCCAAGGCACAACGTGGCTATGCCAAGGAGCAGGAAGCGGGCATACCCCTGGATGCACCGGAACGCAATTATCGTGACGACAACCACAAGCCAGAGACAGTGGTAGCCCTTACCCGTTTCGACGGCATCTGCGGCTTCAGACCCATAGACGAGATCATCTCCAACATTAAACTGGCATCCGGAGCCAGATGGCGCAACTACGTAGGCCGTCTGGCCGTAGATCCAGGCAGGCTCGAGCTATCCGTCCTGTTCTACAACATGGTCTCACTGAAAGACCAGAACAAGACTAACGCCCTGAACATCACCCGCCTGCGTGGCGAGCGGATAGTACAGGAAGAGACTCCCAACTCACCCATTGGAGCCACCTTCGGCCGGGTCCTGAAGCTTATGGAAGAATACCCTGAAGATATCGGAGCCCTGGCGCCGCTCCTGATGAATCTGTTTTCCCTGGAACCTGGACAGGCCCTCTTCCTGGCTGCCGGAGAGCCCCACGCCTATCTGGGCGGGTTTGCCGCGGAGATCATGGCCAACTCGGACAACGTCCTCCGCGGGGGGCTTACCTCAAAACACATCGATATACCGGAACTTATCTCCGTGCTCAACTTTGACAGCCACCAGATAGACATACTGGATGCCAAGCCCGGGCCGGACGGATTCAGCTCCTACCCAGTGCGTTGCGATGACTTCATGATTTCCCGGGCACGCCCGAAAGGCAGCCTCATGGTTGCGGACAGGACAGAGGGCCCTGAGATACTTCTGTGCATCGAGGGACATGTAGAGATCAGCCTCCCCAAAGGAAAACCAGGCCAAACGGGACAGGCGGTAATACTTAAAAAGGGAGACTCCGCGTTTATCCCGGCCTCGGAGACTTCTTACCAGATAGAGGGAAGTGGAGAACTGTTCAGGGCCGCAGTGCCGGCACTTCAAGCCTTCCCTGCACCGCAATGACTATCTGGATCGATGCCGACTCCCTACCCCGGGAGGCCAAGGCCATAATCGGCAGGCGGGCATCCCGATCAAGCCCTGCCCAGCCCCTGCAGGCGGTTTTTGTGGCAAACCGCAAGATACTCCTGCCACCGGGCAACAAAGTAAGTACCTTACTTGTCCCTCCTGGAGAAGGTAATGCCGACGAGAGGCTGCTGACCGAGGCAAAACCTGGGGATATGATAATAACCAGGGATATTCCGCTTGCGTCCCGGGCAGTGGCAGCCGGAATCATGACCCTGAACGACCGCGGCGAGCGATGGACCGCAGACACCGTGCGTGAACGGCTATCCGTCAGGGATCATATGGCTGCCCTCAGGGAAGCCGGCCTGGCCGCCGGGCTGGACAAGGCACGCAGTTATGGCTCGAAGGAAACCAGGGCCTTTGCAGACGCCTTGGATCGGGCCATCAGCACGGCAATGCGAGGCGACGTGACCTGATCACCGGGGAGAATCATAAAAGGGCCGGGGATCCAGACCTGGACATGGAAACCATCCGGTCCTGTAGCAGGCGGTACTATTGTATCCGTTTTATCTTGTGGATCGATGGCACATTGCGCAGATTCCGCTCCACGATACGTGCATCGTCGGCACTGTTGTAGGCCATCGAGAAGTGACCAGACAGGCCGTCATGGCTTTCTTCCAGCTTGCCTTCAAGCAGGCGTCCACCATGCTTGCGAACGGCGTTTTCTATCTCCGAGAAGAGGTCAAAGGTGCGTCTGGCAGTGACAAGGTAACGGCGTGTAAGGTTCGGGGCTGTTTCCCAGGTCACATCCACCCTGCGCTCCTGAAACTCGCTGATGCCCGGCAGGTTCTTGCATGTGGCGCGGTGCACAATGATTCCCCTGCCACGGGATACATACCCGACGATCTTGTCACCCACCGCCGGTTTGCAACAGGCGGCGAAACGTACCATAAGATTACCCGCTCCGGCGACATGCAGACCCGCCGTCGAGGAGTCCGTAGCCTCCTTGACTATATAGGGCCTGAAATCCAGAGGTCCAAGGAGCGATTCAGCGGCATCCCTGCCTTCGGCCCGCCCTTCTCCCCGGGCCTCTCCCTTTGCCTCCGTTTTGGTGTCTCCCTTTGGCTCGTGCCTCAGGTCGTGCCTGACCTCCAGTTCCGGTTTCCGCTCGGCCAGGGTACGCCCGCTCTTGTCGTCATGGCGGTCAGACTTGGCCTCGGCCTGCTCGCGCCGG
>MIBM01000435.1:0-401 GCA_001830645.1 Spirochaetes bacterium RIFOXYC1_FULL_54_7 | reverse complement strand
AGTCAGGACCTGGCCCTCGTTGACCAGCCACTGGCGTATTTTGGACCGGGCCTTGCTGGTCTTGACCGCCCTGAGCCAGTTCACATTGGGCCTGGCGGTGGCGCTGGTCAGGATTTCCACCACCTGGGTGTTCCTGAGTTCTGAATCCAGAGGGATTATTGCTCCACCAGCCTTGGCGGTAAGGCAACGGTTGCCTACATCGGAATGTATGGCATAGGCAAAATCCAGGGGTGTAGAACCGGCAGGCAGTTCGATGGCGTCGCCCTTGGGAGTGAAAACGAAGATGGAATCCTTGAGCAGCTCCCGCTTGATGTCGTCAAGGAAGTCCGAGCCGCCCTCGAGCATGGCACTCCAGTCCTTGAGCCGGTTTACCAGGGACAGATCCTCTGGCTTCACCTGGT
>MIBM01000434.1 GCA_001830645.1 Spirochaetes bacterium RIFOXYC1_FULL_54_7 | reverse complement strand
AGGAAGCCCCAGCCCTCAATGCTGACCAATCCCGTGCCCGGGCCCTTGTGACCGGTGGTGCGGATGCCGGTACCGCCGTCGCAGCAGCTCCCGCACCGACCCCTGCCGCGGCTGCCGAACCTGTTGATGCTGCTCCTCCTCCCCCTGGAGTGCTTACTCCCGACGAGGTAGCCTATCTGACCAATTATCTTGCCAGGCTCAACTACATGGTTTATTTCGATGAAGCCGCAGGCCTGAATCCGCAATCGGCCAAGATTGCGGTCAACCAAGCCAACCGGTATTTGATTGAAAAGCTCGGCCTGACAGTGGTTGATTTTGACCAGATAGAGAAGAACAAGAAGGACCAGCAGGCTGTCTACCAGGCCGAGACCGGTGGATCCATCGATCTTATCCAGTACATAGCCCAGAAGTTCAATGCCGATGTGTATGTCGAGATTTCCTTCGCCACCACAACCTCGTCCAGCGGCGGCCGCTATTATGCTGCGGCAAACGGTTCCATGAAGCTGTACGACACCTCAACAGCCCAGCTGCTCGGGTCGGTTTCATTCCAGAGTCCCGAGGTCATGAGCACCACTTCGATCGCTGCTGCAGAATCCAATGCCGTGGCGGCATCAGTCTGGAATGGTATGCCCAGGATGATTGACCAGTCAAAGATGTTGGTCAAGAATTCCCTGTCCAGGGGCATACGGTATGAGATAATCCTGCAGAGCACACCGGATTCAAGGGCTGTGAGCAATCTCAGGCGTTTCCTTGGACGCTCTGTCCGGGAAGTCGAGCAGGTGTCATATTCAGCCGCGGAGACCAAGCTGGCGGTATTCACCTTCAGCAATGCCACCAAGGTTGAAGATGCCATCTATGAGGCCGCCGAGCGGGCAGGCATGCTGGATGTGTACCTGGTTTACAGCAGGGGTAAGTCCTTTACCTTCAACAGCGGGATGTGACCTGGTGGCCAGCCGTGGTGCCACCCCGGTTGGCCTGCTGGACTTGCCTGGTTATCGTGTGTTTTTTATTTTTGGCGTTATAGTTGGTATTGCCGGTTTCTGAAGACCAGAAACCGTTATTTTGCGAAAACCTTAAGGAGGTTGTTTTGAAAAGAAATCTTATTGTCCTTGCCGTAGTGATCGCCTTCATAGGCCTTGCCGGTTGTGTAAGTAGCGGCCCTACTCCCCCCCCGGCGCCTCCTATGGCGGTACCGCCCTTTGAAATCCTTCAGCACAAGGGTACCACCCTTGGTGTAGCCCAGCCCCCCGCTTGGATCGAAGCATCCCTGCTCGGCCCCCAGGAGGTTGAAAAACTGAGTGGCTATGCCGGCAAGTTCGTCGTTACCGTTGATGTGACCGGAACCGACCTTGAAGGCACCCAGTTGGCAGCTCAGCGCCTGAATGCGGATAGCGAAATTGCCCGTTACCTGAGTATAAGGGTGAAAGACACCTTTGCCGGTGCCCAGGTTGGTGACAAGGACATGCTCGAGACCTATATGGAACGGGTAGTCAAGAGCGTATCCGAAGCCAGGTTCTCGGGCTTCTCCCGCTCAGCCGACTGGTGGGTACAGATCCGCTGGTACAAGCCAGACAAGAAGCAGACCTGGGATCGCGACGAGTTCCGGGTGCTCCAGCTGTACACCATAGACAAGGAAGTCCTGAACGAGCAGCTCAGGAAGTTCCTGGATGGTGAGGCCGCGGTAGAGCCAAAGACTCCTGAAAAGGAAAGGGCCATGGAAGCCGTGCAGAATGCCTTCTACGAAGGATTCTGAGAAATCCTGACCTGACCGAGGCATCTTTCCCTTTGGGATCCCAATGGGTCTCCTGGGGGAGAGGTGCCTTTTTGCTTTACCGGTTTTTTTACCAGTCTGCTTGTACCGGAATCAAGGACAGTGCGGCGATTGGTCGGTATCGTCCATCCGCCGGACTGCCTTTGGATATCACGAGGAGGATGCACCATCATGAAGAAATTATCTGTACTCGCCTGTGCGGTACTGTTTGCCGTTTCGTGCGTTTCAGGTCCCCAGCCAGCACCTGCAGCACCGGACTGGGTTCTTAACCCCCCGGGTCCGGACGGAACCAACACCTACTTCGTTGGCTATTCATCGGCTGGCAGCGGGGACGTGGCCAAGGCTACCGATGATGCCAGCGCCAATCTTGTGGCGGGCATTATGAATTATCTGGGAACCAAGGTCACCGTGGATTCAACCGCCCAGGCCAAGGCTACACTGGACTCATACCAGGCCGACATCGTCCAGACAGTAAAGTCCGAATCAACGGGACGGCTGAGCGGATTCTCCATCAAGGAGCGCTACGAGACCAAGGGCCCGAACGATTCCATTACTGTATATATCCTTGCTGCCTACCAGACCAGGGAACTTGAGCGGGAGAAGGCACGCATAGCTGCTGTATTCCAGGAGCAGGACGATGCGGTGGCCAAGCCTGAAGCCGCAGGTGACGCAGCGGCATCCGGTGGCAGGTGGTTCGATGCGGTCCGTTTCTACATCGAGGCAGCGGTGGCTGCATCCGGTGTCGACATAGACAATGCCGACATCAAGCTTGAGCGCAATGTCAACAAGGCCAGAGCTGTCCTGTCAAAGCTGCGCTTTGTCAGGGTGGATGCGCCTTCTGCTGCCGGGCTCGGGCAACCTGTACCTCAGCCCTTCCAGGCCCGGCTGGTCCATGGTGAGGGTGATTCGGCCCCGGCCATTCCCGGGGTGGAGGTCTTTGTGGCCTACCAGAGCCGCCAGGCATCCTGCAGGGTAATCAACCGGACTTCCCGGGAGATGAGCGACCAGCGTGGCATGATCAGCTTTACGCCCCCGCCGCCGGATTTTGTCGGCAAACAATCGGTTACCTTTACCCTGAACCTGGATTCTGCCCGGGCACTGCTGGACAAGATGCCCAGGAAGTATGAAGCCTATGTGGATGCCTTGTCAGATGACCTGTCACGGCGGTCCATCGTGTTCGAATACAATGTTGCATCCCAGGCACGTAATGTAAACACCGGCATAGCAATCCTGGATCTCGGTATCGATGGCGCTCCAGCCGCCACCACGGTTGCCCAGGGTGGCCTGATGGAGACACTGGTCAAGGAACGCTTCAAGGCCAGTGTGGCTACCTTCGATACCGCACAGCTTGCTTCCCAGGATGACAATGCGATACTCCAGGCCGCCAGGGCGCGCTATGGATCCACCCTGGCCAGGGTCATCTACGGGACTGCCGTAATTGACAAGACCGTCAAGGATGGAACCATGTGGCAGGCTACGGCGCGGATGACCATCCGGGCTCTGGATCTGACCAGCGGCACCGTCCTGTACAGCACTGAGAAGACCGCTGTCATGGTGGCCGCCGATGAAAACCAGGCCAGGCGCTCGGCCATGCTACAGGTGGCCAGGGACACGGTTGCAAAGGATCTGATGGCCAACCTGCCCTGAGCTGCTTCTGTACTGCGGAATGACTGATCTGGGGTGCAACCCCAGGACACTTGATAAAAAAACCGTCGGCTATCCGGCGGTTTTTTTCTGGTGCACGCAATATGATACGCTACAACAGGGAATTGCGGAACCGGGAAGGACGTCTCAGATGATTTTCCACTCCCAGGGTGGAAGGACTTGGCCCATAGCCATCTTTGTACGCCCTGAATGGTTCAGGAGCATGGTGCGGGTCTGGCCTTTGGAATCTTTCCTCTGCACCTGCTCTATTGCGGCACCCAGGTAGCGGGGTTTCAGTCCAGCCTCGCGCAGGATACGGCGGTAGATGACCAGCATGCCAAGAGGGTCAGGGCTGGTGCCGAGGTACCAT
>MIBM01000433.1:2893-4119 GCA_001830645.1 Spirochaetes bacterium RIFOXYC1_FULL_54_7 | reverse complement strand
GCCCTGAATATCCGCCTTGGAGAGGATGGTATGACAGTCCTGTTGTATCCTTATGGCTATGGTGTGCCAGACGGAGAAATGGACAATCCTTTGGACTAGGAGGGCAATCTTCCCTCTCCCCGGCCTACACCATCGTACAGGAACCCCAGTGTCCGCACTTCGTCTACGTCCAGAAGATTCCTGGTATCAAGGATGACCCGACCCTTCATCGCCTTCTTGATGCGTGCAAGGTCGAGACTGCGGAACTCGTTCCACTCCGTGACAAATACCAGGGCATCAGCCCCGGCTACCACATCATAGGCATCCTTCCGGTACTCAACCCCGGGATAGATTACCCTGAAATTGTCCATGGCCTTGGCATCATAGGCAGCCACCGAGGCTCCCCGTGCCATCAGTTCAGCTACGATGGTCAGGGCTGGACTGTCACGTATGTCATCGGTTTCCTGTTTGAAGGCTAGCCCGAGAACGGCTATCTGCTTACCGGCCAATAAGGATGGTGTTCCAGCAGCCGTTCCGGCGGCAACCATACGGTCATTGGCTGTATCTTGCCCAGCCGCAATGCCTAGTAACCGCTCCAGCTTGTCTATCATACGCAACTTCTGTCGTTCGTTGGCTGCAATGACGGACCTGACCAGGCTCATATCCACGCCATACCTGTCACCGATATGCACCAGGGCTTGGGTATCCTTGGGAAAACAACTGCCGCCATAGCCAGGTCCCGGATGCAGGAATTTGGGACCGATGCGGCCATCCATACCCATGGTCTTTGCCACCGCATGGATATCCGCCCCCGCAGCCTCGGCCAGGTTGGCCATTTCGTTTATGTAGGTGATCTTTACTGCCAGAAAGGCATTGGACGCATATTTGATCAGTTCCGCAGTCTCCAACGAACACCATACAAAGGGTACCGATATGACGTTCAAGGCGCGGTACACATCGAACATGATCTCCCTGGCCCGGTCCGACTCATATCCGATCACCGTCCTGTCAGGGTGGAAGAAATCCGAAATGGCCTTGCCTTCCCGCAGGAACTCCGGATTGGACACCACATCAAAGTCCACTCCCGGTTTCTTACCCGAAGCCAGGGCAATGCGGTTTCTCAACCAGCAGTTGGTTCCCACCGGTACCGTGCTCTTGGTTACTATGACCTTGTAAGTATCCAGCCCTGCGGCTATGGAGTCTGCCACCACACCGACAAAGCCAAGATCCGCCTCGCCGTCCGCTTG
>MIBM01000433.1:0-2869 GCA_001830645.1 Spirochaetes bacterium RIFOXYC1_FULL_54_7 | reverse complement strand
GACAACCTCGGTACTGGCCACTGCTTTTACCACATCAGTGGTAAATGACAGCCGCTTGCGCTCCAGGTTTCGCCTTAAATACTCATCAACCCCTGGTTCATATATGGGGACACTGCCCGCATTCAAAGAACTTACCTTGGCAGCATCTATATCCACACCTACAACCGTATTGCCAAAATCCGCCAAGCCTACAGCTGCTATCAAACCTACATAACCGGTGCCTACCACACAGATGTTTTTGCTCATAATGTTTCCTCCAGGTGGATTGCTGTACTACCGCTCAGTAAGTGCCTAAAATCATTCAAGATCCTGCACTCGTTCGGGCAGGGGATATAAATGCCTTTCACCGATCGAGATAAATTCTCCAGAAGGTGCCAAGGCATCACGCTGCCCCTTCAATCGCTGAACGGCTGCGCGGTACTCAATTGGTGTGATCAACGCCTCAGCCAGCCTGGCCAGAACCTGTGGATCCTTACCCTCAAAATAATTGACAAAACCAGGATCCGGCGTCTTCCACCCCGGGCCATAGTGCGCCGCAAGGAACGCATCCGGATCGGCAGGAACATAGGCTTTCAGCAGACTATAACCCCGTTCGGGAGCAGGAATATACTGGCTACGGATGGCGGTTGCACAGAAATCGTTGTGCGCCCAGACTTTTCCATCCTGCATCCAGAAGGAGTGCACATCCAGATGTTCACCTGCAAAACCACTGTCCCTACCGTGGAGTCTGAACAAGCGGCCACGCCGGTTGAAGCTGACACCGAAGCCTGCCTGCACCAGTTCCAGAATCATGTCGATGGTCTCAGCCTTGACCCCCAGGGGAGTTCCCCCGTTGGCCATGAAGGCCACATCAAAATCATCATCACCTTCTATGAACCCACCCTGGCGATGAAAGCCCAGCAGGGTGCCATAAATCAGGAACAATTCCTTGCCGAAATGTTCCATGAAGAACCCACGGGCCTCTTCGTAGATAGAAAGGAAAGCCTCCCTGCGCTCCAGAAGCTCTTCCTCCGTGGGTGCCACCGTACCCTTCTTGTCCACCCTGCGCAAACCACTGATCAGCGGGCTTGCATCCCTGCCAGCTTTATCCTTGTAGCCATGTGGTATTTCCAAGCTCAGGCCTCCGCTTCCCGCAAAGCTTGACAGGAAACCGGAACCACAACGGATGCGCAGGATAGACGAGACCGGAAACAAACCCAGGGCGGTACGGGTAAAACGGAAGGAGAACCGGGAAACATACCGACCGGGAACCACATTTACTGTCCGCACAAGAACATCGTCCAGATACACATCCACTGACGATCCGGAACCTGGCGGAATAAATCCATAAAGCTGAAGACCGGAAAAAACAAACTCGGCTGTAAAAGCCCCCGATCTCCTGCCTGTTGCTGCTGGCCCTTCATGTATCCGGCATGCAAACAGCGGGTCAGTCACCCGGCCTCGGCTGGCCCGGTTCAAGGCTTGTTCAAGAAAAAACTCCGAAGCCTGCAACCAACGCAACCTGTCAGGAAATGCCGAGGCGGCGGCAGTTGCAGCCGCACTCGCATGCAAGCGTATGGCAGATGAGTGCTTGCCTGCCCGCTCGCAGACATAACCAGCCGCAGTCAGCCATTTTGGATTTTTGGTTAGCCCTGCCACCAAACCGGCAGGAAGACAGGCAAGCAACCAGACCATGCGATATTCAAGGAAACGCAAAAGCAGAAGAGCTGCACGGTAAATCATCAGGCTTCACCCAGCACCTTTGTCCTGAATTCCTTCTTCACCTCTGCAACATAGACCGCGGCATCAAAACGCTTTCGCTCCATCTGCTTTCCCTGGCTTACGAACCTGATCATGGCGTCAGCCAGGGCATCGGAATCAGGAGCCACCAGCCAGCCATACCCATCCTTCAACTGGTCCCGCGGCCCGGAAATATCAGTTGATATGATCGGCTTTCCTAGAGTAAGCGCCTCAAGCACCGTAATAGGCTGGCCTTCTATATCCGAGGACAGCACAAAACAGTCACAGGCTGCCATCAAGGGGTATGGATTGGCCAGGAAGGGTATGAACACAACGGAGTCCCGCAGGCCCAGAGAGCCCGCAAGCCTCCTGAGGAGTTTCCCCTGTCTGCCGTCACCGACCAGATACAAGCGGGCGGCTACTCCGGCATCCAGAACCCTCCGCATGGCACGCAACAACCGCTCATGATTCTTCTCCGGCGATAGCCTGCCAATGGTCATGAAGGAGCAGTACCCATGATCCGGAGGAGAAAACCCGGAATCCAGTACCTCCCGGGACCTGGCCACAATGGCCTCGGGCTGCATCAAGTTCCGGACATAATCCATCTTGCCCGCAAGCTCGTCGCCAAATTCCGAACGCACAAAAGCAACCATACCATCCAGATTGGCCTTCAGATTGTCGGCGCTGACACAGAACAGCCGGTCGTAATATTTATAAGTGGAAAAGACAGACCTGAGCTGTGGTTGCTTTATTTGCCTGTCTCGTTCCAGATCATTGTGAAGGAATATAACCTTCCTGCCCGCCCGCACCCCGAAGGCCATTCTTACGGCGTCGCCAGGCTGATACCCATGGAAATTCACCGCTACATCAAAGCCCACCCCGGGAAACATCCTGTCCATGAACCTTTCATACGCCGCCACCGGCAACTTGTCAGTCTTCATGGCTCCATGCTGGATGAACCGGACATGGGCAGCATATTCAGCATAGGTAAACCCATCCGGAGCGCCCGGATAGAACACAGCCGCCCGGGAATCAATCCGGGCTTGGAAGATGCGGTTGCGCTGGTCTTCCGGCAGCACGACGGCTACATCCCAGCGTGAAAAATCAAGGGAACCAAGAAGAGCCAGGAAACTGGTTGTAACACCATTGG
>MIBM01000432.1:4228-5608 GCA_001830645.1 Spirochaetes bacterium RIFOXYC1_FULL_54_7 | reverse complement strand
CCGGTGAGGGCACCTTGGCACGTGCGAAGGATGGCCACTTGCCAGGGCTCGGTGGCAAGTGCCATCAGTCCTATCAGCACGGCCCCGCCGAACATGGCCCGTAGCAGCATGAGCCGCCTGCCGTAGCTGTCCGCCAGACTGCCCCAGATGGGTGCGAAAAATGCCATGGCCAAAGATGCGCCGGTGTGGGTAAGTCCTGTCCAGAAATTGAGGGAGGCTGTATCGGTCATCCCCAGTTCCCTGAAATACAGGGGAACTATAGGCGTGGTGGTGGCGAATCCTGCGATGGCAATGAATTCAGCTATCCATATGGCTTTGTATGATTTATTCCAGTCGTGCATGTATGGCCAGATGGTATACCTCAAATACCTCCAGCGGCAAGCCATGTTAATTGTCGATGAAAATTGTCTCACAGGTTTGCATCCGGGGAAAAGAAGGTTCCGTGTGGCCAGGGGGTACTTTTTTTTTAGAACAATGAATTCCTGATGACACTTTGGGTGATTCAGTATAGATTTCCTGGTGTTCGAGGAGCCCCATGATCCAGCATCATACAGAATTCCGCTCAGGGGAGGCCCGGGTATACGACACCCGCAGTCCGGGGCGATGGGTATTGTCACATCTCTTGCGCTATCCTTGGCTACCGCTTTTTGCCTTCGTTTTCGCGGTGGCCAACAATATCGGCTATTCAGGCATCCAGGTGTTGATCGGCCAAGGCTTTGATGTATTGTCTGCTCCCGGGTTCACCAACGCCGCCCTCCTGGGGGTAGCCCTTCTCATTGCCGGGGCAGCAGCCATGCAGGGGCTGGCGGGCATAGGACGGAATCTGGCCTTTGAACTGGTCGCCCAGCGGGTGGAGCGGGATGCCAGGGCTGAACTGTTCGAGTCCCTCCTTGGCAAGAGCCAGGCCTTCCATTCCAGCCAGAGGGTTGGCGACCTCATGGCCAGGGCCACCAATGATGTACACTTCCTGAACCTCATGTTCTCCCCCGGGCTAGCCATGATCATGGATTCGGCCCTGGCCACCGTGGTTCCCCTGGTGATGGTGGCTTTCATCGATCCACGCCTGCTTCTGGTACCTGTATTGTTCATCGTCTCCCTGGTTATGACGGTGATGCGGTACAACCACAGTCTCAATCCCCTGACTGATGCACAACGTGACAGTTTCGGTGACATGAATGCCGGCCTGGCCGATGCCCTGGAGGGTATAGAGACGGTAAAATCCAATCTGGGCGAAGCCAGGGAGACTATCCGTTTTGCCCAGGCTGCCGGCCGCCTGCGTGACTTGTATATCAAGGTTGCCAAGGTTGAGGGCAGGTACTGGCCCCTCCTGGTTTTCGCGATTGCCTGGGGTGCCGGTTTCCTTCATGCCCTGCTGTTATG
>MIBM01000432.1:724-4195 GCA_001830645.1 Spirochaetes bacterium RIFOXYC1_FULL_54_7 | reverse complement strand
ATGCTGTACAACGCTTTCCGGTTTACCACCTTCATTTCACTGTTCTCCTTCAATCTGTTCCAGATGGGTCTGTCCAGCGCGGCCAGGGTTCTTGAAACCATCAAGGCCAGTACCGAGCTTGATGAAAATCCCACTGGCCAGGCTGCTCCTGTCAGGGGCAGCGTGGAGTTTGTCAAAGTTTCCTTCGGGTTTGATGGTGAAAACCGGGTGCTTTCCGACGTCTCATTCAAGGTTGAACCAGGGCAGACCGTGGCCGTGGTCGGTAGGACCGGATCGGGCAAGACCAGCCTTGTACGGCTGGTTACCAGGGTCTTTGATGCCAGCACCGGAACCGTACTGGTGGACGGCCAGGATGTGCGTAGCTGGAGCCTTGAAAGCCTCCGGTCCCAGACCGCCGCGGTGGAGCAGGATGTCTTCCTCTTCAGCCGCTCGATACGTGAGAACATAGCCTTCGGTCGCCCTGGAGCCTCGGAGCTCGAAGTGGAGGCTGCTGCGAAGGCAGCCCAGGCCCATGATTTCATCCTCTCCTTCGGGAAGGGCTACGATACACTGGTTGGCGACCGCGGGGTGACCTTGTCCGGTGGGCAGAGGCAGCGCATAGCCATAGCCAGGGCTTTTCTGGCCGATCCTCGTATCCTGGTGCTGGATGATTCCACAAGCGCCGTTGATTCCCGTACGGAGGACGAAATCCAGAAGGCCATGCGCCTGGCTGGCAAAGGCCGGACCACCTTCCTGATCACCCACCGTTTGTCCCAGATACGCTGGGCGGACCAGATACTCCTCCTGGAAGCCGGCCGACTGGTTGCCAAGGGAACCCATGAGGATCTGCTCGCGGGTTCGGATGATTACCGCAGACTGTTTGCAAGGGTGTGAACTATGGGCTTCATCATGGACGGCCTCGAGAGCGAGGCCTACGACAGGACCTACAGCGGCCGCGCCTTGTTTGGCAGGATTGCATCCTACTTCAAACCCTTCAGGATCCGTCTTGCTTTGGTAGCCTTTGTACTGGCTGCCGCTGCCCTGAGCGAGTTTGCCGCCCAGGTGGTCATAAGCCACGCCCTTGACGCCGCCACGGTGGCTACCACCACGGGAACCATAGTGCTGCTGGCACTGGCGGTGGCAGGTTTCGGGGTGGTGGAATGGCTGTTCAACTTTGCCAGGCATTACCTCTCCGGGCGGGTGGTGGGAGACACCATCTGGCGTCTTCGCTCGGATGCCTTTGCCAAGGCCATGGCCCATGATCTGTCCTTCTATGACGAGAATGCCGCGGGCAAGGTTGTCAGTCGGATCACCACCGACACCGAGGATTTTGCCGGCGTCATAGCCTTGGTGGCCGACTTCATCTCACAGATCATGCTGGTGGTCTTCTTCTTTGCCTACCTCACGAGCATAAGCACCCTTCTCTCGTTGCTGCTCCTGGCCATGGCTCCCTTCGCAATCCTGGTAGCCATCGGCTTCAGGAAGCTGGCACGCTTTGTAACCCTGCATGCCAAGCGTGTCACCGCAGAGGTGAACGCCCGGATACAGGAATCGATAGCCGGGGTGTCGGTGGCCAAGGCCTTCAGGCGCGAGCGTTCCCTGTGGACTGGTTTCAAGGCAGACAATGGGCTGGCTTACCGCTTCCACCTGCGCCGGGGAGTGGTGCTGCAACTCATCTTTCCCGTGGTGGCTATAGCCAGCGGTGTCGGCAACGGGGTGATTGCCTACGCTGGCGGTGGCTCGGTCCGCGGCGGCCTTGTCAGCCTTGGGCAGTGGTTTTTGTTCATGCAGGCCGTGGGCTACTTCTGGTGGCCGATGCTTAACATTGCAAGCTTCTGGAGCCAGTTGCAGGATGGCCTGGCCGCTGCGGAACGGGTATTCAGTCTGATAGACCGGGAACCCAGGGTCAGGCAGTCAGTGCTGGCGTGTGAAGACAGGAACCCTGCCGTATCTGCTCCTGCAGTTGCTGTCTTTGCCGCTGCTCCTTCATTTGCCACTCCTGCTGTGGAATCCAGGGTTGAAGTCATCCGCGGAAAACCCATCGTCTTTGATGGGGTTTGTTTTGCCTATTCCAGCAAGGAAACAGTTCTGGATGGCTTCAGCCTTGAAATAGGGGCAGGTGAAAAACTGGCCATCGTCGGAAAGACAGGGGCAGGCAAGTCCAGCATCGTGAAGCTGCTCTGCCGCTTTTATGAATTCCAGGGTGGTTCCATCCGGATGGACGGGCAGGATATACGTGCCATGGACCTGGACAGGCTGCGATCATCCATAGGACTGGTATCCCAGGATCCTTTCCTGTTCCCTGGAACGGTAAAGGAGAACATCCGCTACGCCAGGCCGGCGGCAACGGATGCCGAGGTGGAGCGCGCTGCCCGTTCCCTGGGCCGGGGCGACTGGGTGGATGACCTGCCAACCGGGCTTGAAACCGCTACTGGCCACCGTGGTTCATCGATATCTATGGGACAACGTCAGCTTGTGGCCCTGTCCAGGGTCCTGCTCAAGGATCCCGTCCTGTTCATCCTCGACGAGGCAACCTCCAGCGTTGATCCCTTCACGGAGGCCCAGATACAGGAAGGTCTGGAGACGGTCATGGTTGGCCGTACCGCCATCGTTATTGCCCACCGGCTTTCAACTGTCCGATTTGCGGACCGCATCATTGTGCTGGAGCAGGGCCGTATCCTGGAAGAGGGATCCCACGACTCCCTGCTCTCGGCGGGTGGCCATTATGCCCAGCTGTACGACGCATATTTCAGGCACCAGAGTGTTGAGTATATCGAATCAACGGTGGGTCCTGGCTGACCATCCCATTCACGACTGGAATGGTTATAAACACCTAAACAAATTTGACACTTTTTCAACTCCGCACCTATAATTAACTGGATTTTAACCATAGCTTCCGCCGGACGCGACCACCTAGTTTGCCATACGGTCGGTTTATCACAACGTTATACGTGGGGAGAAAAGACATGAGAATTCGCCTCGATCTTAAATCACGGGTGTTGTTGCTGGCCTTTTCGGGTATTCTGGTAATCTCGTCGGTACAGATTCTGCAACAGTATCGGGAATTCCAGAAGCGCATGGATATCTCCAACGCTGAGCTGTTTACCCAACTCGAAGAGACGCTTACCCTCTCGATCAAAAGCGAACTGGATTATCTTTCCCTTGCGGTGAGGACCCTGGTGCAGAATCCCCGGATCGTAGAGCTGTTCGCGAAGGGACAGCGCGAAGAGCTGGCTGCCTTCCTCGGCGACTATCAGAAAGTGCTCAAAAATGATTATGGCATTGCCCAATTCCAGTTCCATACCCCGCCGGCCACAAGCTTCCTGCGCATGCACCTGCCCTCCCAGTTTGGCGATGATCTTTCAGCCTTCCGAACTACCGTTATAGAGGCAAACCGGCAGCGCAGACCCGTCATCGGGCTGGAAGTAGGCGTGGGCGGCCCCGGGACACGTGTCGTGTACCCCCTGGAGTGGAATGGGGGCCATATCGGCA
>MIBM01000432.1:0-716 GCA_001830645.1 Spirochaetes bacterium RIFOXYC1_FULL_54_7 | reverse complement strand
TTTGGCGGTTCGATAGACTCGGCCCTCGCTTCATTGCGGGACACCTTCACGGTGGAATATGCCGTTGGTATACAGCGGGCCGTGTTTGCCAATGCTAATCGTGTGGTGAACGAAAAAGACGTGATTCTCGGTGACATGGTCTATTATACCTTCTCATCAGCGGACGCACGGCTGCTTACTACCAAACTGGATGACGCGGCAATCCGGAGCGCGAGAGTGGGCGGGAATACCTATGTGCATCCTATAGCGCTTCAGGATTTTTCTGGCAAGCTTGTTGGCCACGTACTGGCTTATATCGACCGGACAGAAATGGCCACAGGGCTGCAGAAGGCCCTTGTCTCATCAGTAAGTATTTCCCTGGCCCTGGCGGCGGCAATCATGATCATCCTGTTTTTCGTGATCCGCTGGTCATTCAAACCGGTCCAGGTGCTGGTCCATGCCTCGGAAACCCTAGCCCAAGGCAGGCTGGACAGCAGCATAAGCGATGGAGCCGCGGATCAGGCTGGCGAACTTGGAACTTTGGCCCGATCCTTGAGCACCACCATTCTGATACTCAGGGATGTCGTTGCCAAAGTACAGGGGGCAAGCTTCCAGGTGTCGGACAGCTCGGGTAGACTCTCATCGGCCGCCGCCCAGATGTCAATCGGTATCAAAGGGGTAGCTGATTCCAGCATGGAGCTATCCCAGGGAGCCACCGAGCAGGCCGCCAGCATCGA
>MIBM01000431.1:10726-10846 GCA_001830645.1 Spirochaetes bacterium RIFOXYC1_FULL_54_7 | reverse complement strand
AGATTACCAGCATCACCAGTGCACGGTAAGCCCAGCCGGAAAAATCGCCGCTACCAGTAAGCAGGGGTGGCAGCAGGGCCACCATCAGAGCCGCAATGACCACACCGGGGGTATACCAGC
>MIBM01000431.1:9241-10701 GCA_001830645.1 Spirochaetes bacterium RIFOXYC1_FULL_54_7 | reverse complement strand
TGTCCTCGCCTTGGATCTGGCGGCGTTCTCGACCAGTTCCATGATGCGGGCGGCCGACGATTCAGATGCCTGCCGCTCGGCCTGTATGGTCAGGGCTGAATCGACCGCTATGAAGCCAGCCAGCGCCTCATCTCCCGGACCGACGGCACGGGGCAGGCTTTCACCTGTCATGGCAGCGGTATCAAAGGAGCCGGCACCTTCCACCACAACGCCGTCTACGGGTACCCGCTCGCCAGGGCGCACCAATACCGCTTCCCCTGTAAGCACCTCGTCCGGCGAGACCTCGGTCCAGATTCCATTGCGCCTCACCCTGGCCAGATCAGGCCGTAAAGCCAGCAGGGCACGAATGGAACTGCGACTCTTGCCGGCGGCCCTCTCCTGAAGCAGTTCGCCAACCCGGTAGAACACCATCACGCCAATGGCCTCCTCCATGGCTCCTATGGCAAAGGCGCCGGCGGAAGCGATGGACATGAGGAACAGCTCGTCGAAAACCCTGCCCCGCAGTATGTTTCGAAGCGCTCCCAGGAGCACCTCGCCGCCTGCCAACAGGTAGGCAGCATCAAAGACAGCCAGGGCTGCGTAAGCCAGCCAAGCTGGCGCTCCATCGGCCTTGGACACATGCTCAAGAAAATAGCCGCCTATGCCTATGGCCCCCGCCAGGGCCAGCATCAGCACTTCCTTGAGCCAGGCAGGGGCGCCTGTGGCCCAAGGGGTTTTGGTTGCCGGGGAATTCCCCTGTTTGGTTTCTGCCGCGGCGGTCAAATCACAAACCCTGCAGGAGCCGTTGCCCTCAGCCGGCGGGCAGCTTGTTTCCAGTCCTGAATCAGCCATGATTGCCTCTCCTGCCTTCGTTCAGATGGGCTCTTGCCATTTCGACTATACCACCCACATGGCCGTCATCCAGGGTGTAGTAAACAACTTTGCCGTCTTTGCGGGTACGTACCAGCCTTGCATGGCGCAGGGTGGCCAGTTGGTGGCTGACAGCCGATTGTGTCATACCCAGCACAGCGGCGAGATCGCACACACACAGCTCGCCGGTGCTCAAGGCGTCCAGGAGCCGCAGCCTGGTAGGGTCGGCATACAACCTGAACACTTCAGCCAGCCCCGCAAGCTCCGCAGGCCTTGCCTCGGCGGCTCTGGCAATCCGTACCGCCTCTTCGTGGATTACTGCACAGGAGCAGAACTCCTGATCGTCTTTGATGAAGGCTGTCATTGTAGTCCCTTTGAATGAATATATGAGCATATAATCATATATATATAGTATAGACCCATGGAATGGAAATATCAAGCTCAGGTAGCTGGATATTTCGATGAGTCAGTTCATCCTCAGGTAGCTGGTTTTTTTCGACGAGCCAATACAGGCTCCTGCATTAGTATCGTGTGGCGAACTTCAAAGGTAATAGCGGGGTGGGAACCTGGTTCAGTTCTCCAGTATTGTAATCTCCACCCGGCGGTTCCTG
>MIBM01000431.1:6654-9232 GCA_001830645.1 Spirochaetes bacterium RIFOXYC1_FULL_54_7 | reverse complement strand
GCCTCGGTGGCATTGTCGGCAATTGGCTGCTCGGCACCATACCCAATGACGGTCACCTTCTCCGGATCCCTGGCTCCCAGGGCAATGAGCATTTCGGCAACCATGGTTGCCCTTTCCCTTGAGAGGCTGGCCCTGGCAGCGGCGGTGCCAGCAAGGGCCGTGTGGCCGCTTATCATGAGGTCATGGTCTGGAATGTCCGACAAGATCTCCGCAATGCGTTGAATTTTGGCATCTTCTCCCGGCAGCAGCCTGGCTGAGTCTGCAATGAACTGGATATTCTCCAAGCTGATGGTCACCCCACGTTCGTTGCTGGTCACCGTTACGTCTTTGAGACCTTCTACAGCATCCCTGACCTGGCTGGCCAGTTCATCACGGTCCATCAGGACAGCCTCTATCATCTCGGCATCCGATATGCCACGGTACTCTATGGTCCTGCCATCGTCCATGTCAAAGATAAAACGAAAACTGCTGTCGTGGCCAATCAGGCCACCTTCATCCTGGTTCCAGTACAGGACCATGTCGGAGTAGCCGGCTATCTGCAGGGGAAAGGTGATTGTCCACGCCCGGGGCCGCGGAGCCTGGTAGAAGATGGTGTACGCAGCCGTCAGGACCTTCACCGGCTTGCCTTTGAATTCGCCGTCTCCCCGGTAGCTGTAGCGTACATCCACCGGAATGACATAGGGATCCGGAATGCCGAAATCGGTGCGGAAGTCATGACGTTCCTCTCCCGGGGCATTCCAGGTGTCTCCGGGCTGGATGGGACGCGCCGGGAAGGTAGGCACGTGGCGGACGGTTGGCATGTAGTACTGTGGATCTATCTCGTAGCGGCCACCGGGTAATTGCCAGTATTCCGAGTGGTAGATGCGGTCTGTCACATAGGAGTAGCCGCCACTGGAGCGTACGCTGGTGGAGAAATCACCCTTCAGGAACGCAGCCCCATCATCCCTCAGTTCCGCAGCCTCGAAGGCGATGCGGTTCAGTATCTGGGCGGAGTGTGAGTAGCGTCTGTTTACATAGACATCTTCCTCTACCCTTGAAATGAAACGGAACTTGTCGCCTGGTTTGTAATCAAAACTGAAATCATCGGCCGCAGCCACGAGGGGCAACAAGGTTCCGACGAGCAGGACAAATGCCAGGCAACGCAGTTGCCGCCGTTCTGGTTTCAACGTGGATACTGTCTGCACAAGGGCCTTCCTTTCTTCCCGTCGGGGCCAAGAACCAGAGATTGGATTATTATTCCAGTTTTAGACAGGACGCAGCGGTATTGATCTCCATGAAGTTGGTGGTGTCACTCATACCCTGGGCACCGCCAATAATCACCACAAGGTCTTCGGGAGCCAGCAGACCATTGGCTATCAGTATCTCCAGGGATCGAGACACCAATTGGTCGGTTGAATGCGGTGCATCAAGCTGGTCTGAAAATACGCCATATGACAGCGACAGGGACCGCACGGTGCTCATGCGGGGGCTGAAGGCAAAGACAGGCACATGGCTACGGTGGCTGGCTATCAGTTTTGCTATCCGGCCTGTCTCAGTGTCGGCAATTATCGCCTTTACCGGGAGGCGAAGGGCGCTCATCGCGGCGCCCCTGGCCAGATAGTTGCGCACCTGGTTGAAGGTGGCCGCGGATTCTATGCTCTCCAGCTTGGGTTTCTGGCTCTCTGCCTGCATGGCTATGCGGGCCATGGCCTGTACGGATTCCAGTGGGTACTTGCCGGAGGCAGTCTCGCCTGACAGCATCAGTGCGTCGGTACCGTCGAAGACCGCGTTGGCAACGTCCGATACCTCTGCCCTGGTGGGACGTGGATTCTCTATCATGGTGTGCAGCATCTGGGTGGCGGTGATCACCGGCTTTCCGCGTTCTATGCAGGCGGCGATGATGAACTTCTGGATACCGGGGATGCGCTCGAAGGGAATTTCAACCCCGAGGTCACCTCGGGCAACCATGACGCCATCGGCAAAATCCAGTATCTCAGGCAGGTTGGTAACCCCCTGGATGTTTTCGATCTTGGCTATGATGGCGGCCTTGCTGCCATGGGCATCCAGGATACGGCGGACCTCCAGGACATCGTCACGGCTTCGAACAAAGGAGTGGGCTACGAAGTCAATGTCATTTTCGGCTACGAATTTTAGATAACTGCGGTCCTTGTCCGACAGGCTGGGTACCCGCAGGCTCACGTTCGGAACATTGACATTCTTCTTGTCCTTCAGCAGGCCATCATTCAGGACCTCGCAGAGGAGCATTCCAGGGGCTACATTCTTGACCATCAGTTCTATGCTGCCGTCGTCTATGAGTATCCTGGAGCCGATTGGCACCTCAGTTACGAAGCCATCGTATGACACGTTGAAGCCTTTTCGGACTTCGTCAACCTTGGGAATGGTTACCGTGTCACCAACCCGCAATTCCAGGGGTGCAGGCAGGCCCCTGATCCTGACTTCCGGACCCTTGGTATCAACCAGTATGCCAATGGTTGACGAGACTGCCCTCACATTGGCAATTACCTTGGCAGATCCTTCGGGGGTCTGGTGGGCAGTGTTCAGGCGCACGACATTCATACCCGCCTCGTGGAGGGCTTTC
>MIBM01000431.1:3143-6646 GCA_001830645.1 Spirochaetes bacterium RIFOXYC1_FULL_54_7 | reverse complement strand
TTAAAATGGAAGTATCTCTTGTGTCATGCCGTTGCTGAACAGGGCACTGCTACGTATATACTGTAATTGTGTGCCGAGCCGGCCCTGCCGTCTCATCAAGCACCGTGGAGCCACCAATGGAACTTGGGTATGAGAAAATGGTTCCTCTTGGCGACAAGGTCGCCTATGGGTTCGGTAACTTGGCCACTGGTGTGGCCATGCAGGTGCTCGGAACCTATCTGGTCTTCTATGCCACCGCGATCCATGGGTTGCCAGGCAGCTTCGTGGGAATGGCAATGGGGCTTAGTATTCTGTGGGATGCCATAACCGACCCGCTGATGGGGCATCTGTCGGACAGGACAAACTCAAGGCGGCTGGGTCGGCGGCATCCATACCTGCTGGTTGGTGCCCTGGGCATAGCCCTGACCAATTACCTGATCTGGACTATAGATCCTGGGCTTGGTTCTGGGGTAAAACTGATCCTCATCAGTGTGTATATAATCCTGTTCAAGACCTTCATGACTGTCTACGTGACGCCATACACCGCCCTCGGTGCCGAGTTGTCAACGGACTACAACGAGCGTACCAGCATTCAGGGTATCAAGACGGTGTTCTTTGTCCTGGGACTGGCCTTCGTTTCCGTGGCCGGGCTGTTCTGGTATTTCAGGCCTACAGCCCTATATCCCACCGGCCAGCTGAATCCAGAAGCCTATTCCTTCATGGGGCTTGCCTCGTCCATTGTTGTGGTGTCATCCGCCCTGGCATGCTTCATACCAACCCTCAAGTATGTGGAACCCATCCGGCGGCGAACCAGGCCTGTCAGCGGTGTCATCATGCCAGGACTCAAAGGTTCATTGGCCCATGCCTTCAGGAACAAGCCTTTCCGAATGATCGTGTATGGCTACATGTTCAGCAACATGGCCTCGGCCCTCCTTGCCAATCTGGGCCTTATAGTCTTTACCTATACATTCGGACTCGGCAGCAGGGATATTGCCTTCGTGATAGGCATACAGTTCCTGTTTGCCATGATCTCCCAGTCCCTTTGGGCTACCCTGTCCAGACATATCGGAAAGATGGCAGCCCTGGCTCTTGGCTTCGGTTTCAGCATCCTGGGCAGCATATATTTTACGGTTCTGGTCTTTTTCCACCAATCAGTCCAGGGCAATCCCCTGGTTTTCATACCCTTTGCCCTGACTGTAGGTTCGGGGATAGGAGCCCTGTTTACCCTGCCCTTGTCCATGGTCTCCGATGCGGTGGACCTTGAGGAGGCAGGAGGGGGAGTGCGTCTTGAAGGCCTCTATTTCGGAACCCTTACCTTTGCCTACAAGCTGTCACAGGCCCTGGTTCTGGTCCTCATCGGACTTCTCATAGACCTTCTGGGTTTCAATGTGATGCTGGCCCACCAGCGGGAGGGTACCCTCATCTCCCTGGGCCTTGTACTTAGCCTTGGATCCATAGCGGCCTTCACCGGGGCCGTATTATCCATCCGGAACTATCCTCTGACCGAGGCTGTGGTTGCTGGTTTCAGGGATGATATAGCCGCCAGGAAACGGGCTGCCATACTGTCGCGCTTGTGACGTTTCGGCTCGTCTGCAACCTGCTGGCGCGCTTGTAATGGGGTCTGTTTCATGCGAAACTTTTCGCGCAATGGAATCAGTACCCATAGACACCGATGGCGGCCCACAGGTAGTACTCGAGCTCATCTACCGGCTGAAGGTGCGGGACGTCATGACCACGGATGTCGTCTCCCTGCCACCCACAGCCACCCTTCGTGAAGCCCAGATCATCATGCGGGACCGCGGCATAACCGGCGTCCCTATCGTGGAGAACGAGCGCCTTGTGGGCATCGTGTCCATTGGCGACATCATAGAGGCACTGGACGGTGGCTGGATAGCGGATGCGGCAGCCAAGCGTATGACCGAAGCAGTCATAGTCCTGGAGGCCGACATGCCCATCAATTTCGCAATAACCTACCTGAACCGCTATGGCTACCGCCGCTTCCCAGCTCTGGACAAGGATGGTCAACTGGTTGGCATAGTGACTGCCGCCGACATCATCCGGGCCTTGCTGGTAGAAATGAACCGCGAGGTAGAGCGCCTTGAAGAAGGCTTGTCCAGACGGCGAAGGACTGCGGAGCCAGGTGCCGGCATTTCCGGAGGTTCAAGCAGTAACGTAGACCCATCGATGCCGGGTGCCACAGATGGAGGGTTGGCAAGCGAAGTAGCCGACCCGCCGGCAGATCTCGTCTTCCAGTCACGCAAGTTCGATTTTGAAACCGCAGGCAAGGCATCGGGGGGACTCAAGAAGGCCCTCAAGGTCCTGGGAGTGGAACCGATGACCATACGCCGTGCCGCGGTAGCCAGTTACGAATTGGAAATGAATCAGGTCATCCATTCCGATGGCGGCTCCATGAGCTTCCATTTCGGTGCTGGTACCATCGAGATCATAGCCGCTGACCAAGGCCCTGGTATCCCTGATCTCGACGCCGCACTTACAGAAGGTTTCTCCACGGCCAATGAATGGATACGGTCCCTTGGTTTCGGCGCTGGCCTGGGCTTGCCCAATGCCAGGCGTTCTTCAGACGAGTTTTCCCTGGATTCAGCCCAAGGACGCGGTACCACCGTGCGGGCGCTCATCCGTTATTGAAGAGTGAAGAATGAAGAATGAAGGAGCAAGTATGCGTATAAGCGAGCTTTCATCGGTTTTCGGTTTCGAATGCATCCAGGATTCATATGAAGACGTGGAGCTGCATGACGGCTATACATCTGACCTGCTGTCGGACGTGATGGCCAAGGCAGCCCAGGATGCCGTATTGATAACCATACAAGCCCACAAGAATACCGTGGCGGTGGCCTCCCTCGTGGGAATAAGGGCTATAGTGCTGTGCAATGCCAGGCCCATACTGGACGACATGATCGAGGTGGCCAAGGCAGAGGGGATAGCCCTGTTCAGGACCGACCGTAACCAGTTCCAGGTTTCCGGTCTCCTGTATCCGGCCATCCATGGAAAGGCTGGATAGGATGACTGTGGTGGCGGTTGCGGCGGCGGTGGCTGACGTGGCTGAGGGCCAAGCAGTGAAATGATAGTCCCCTGCGACCTGCACAATCATTCCTGCCTCTCGCCCTGCGGCAGTCTTGAAATGTCACCGGCCCTGCTGGCCAGGCTGGCCAGGGAACATGGTCTGGGGCTGGTGGCCCTTACAGACCACAACAGCGCCCTGAATACACCTGCTTTTGCTGTCTGTGCCAGGCGCGAGGGCCTTGCTGCTTTGTACGGCATCGAGGCCTGCAGTGCCGAGGAGGTTCATGTGCTATGCCTGTTCGACAGTCCCGAGGCGGCCATGGATTTCGGTGGTCTGATCCTGGGTTTCATCCAGCGCTTCCCCTATGACGCCAGCCGTCTGGGCGACCAGGCGGTGGTCGATGAAGACGATAACGTCCTTGAGTTACCTGATTACTATCTGGGTGCAGCCCTTGAGCTGGGCTTTGCCGAATTGTGCGCCCTGGCTTCCAGCCGTGGCGGAC
>MIBM01000431.1:1699-3093 GCA_001830645.1 Spirochaetes bacterium RIFOXYC1_FULL_54_7 | reverse complement strand
CACGGTCATAACGGGTTCCGATGCCCATTATCCCGAGCATGTTGCACGCCGGCCTTTTGGATTGGATCTTCCCGATGGTTGGCAGCGTCCTGATGGAAGCGTTGATCTGGCGCTCCTTTACGACGCCCTGAAGGCAGGACGGGTGCGCCTGCCTTCAGGCCCATGAGCGGTCCGGGCAGGGCTGGCCTGCTGTCCTTCCTTTCATCAAGCCTCCTATTCCGGCGTTTCGGTTTTGGAAGTCGCCTTGCAGACTACACAGAGGAGTCAAAGGATGCAGGCGTTACGGTGGATGGCGGTGCTCCGCACCCACGCCTGCCGCCCCTGTCACCCGATGTGGTCATGGCCATGGCAGACAAGTTGCGCGCCCCACTGGTGGGCATCACCAGCATACTGGACCAGGTTGCTGGAGAGGGGGTTGACCAGACCGGGGAGCTTGCCCTTGCCGGGCAGGAAGCGGCACGGCTGCTTGAACTCGTTTCCGGTCTTTCCGATTACGCCAGGATTCGTGACGGTACGGCCGTCTTCCATGCGGAGCATTTCAATCTGGCTTCCACCGTGGAATCGGTGACCAGCTCCCTTTCCCATCTCTCCAGAGGAAAGAATATTGCCGTAGAAGTAGCCGTCCCGATCATCGAGATGAGGAATGACCTGAAGGCCATGCACCAGGTCTTGTTCATCTGCCTTCATTGCGTGCTCCTGTCGTCAGGGGTGCGACGGGTATGTATCGTAGCTGAATCGGATGTCCATCTGGTAAAACTTGCAATACGCTATGATGGCCAGCCCTTGCTGTCCAACCAGCTTGACCGGATTGCCACAGGGCTTCCCAAGGAAGCTGATCCAGTGACCATCCCTTCATTTGGTACGGGGAGCCCGGTAGGCATCGAACTGAATCTTGCTGCCTGGTTCTGCGTTGCCCTGGGGGGCAGCCTTCATGCGGAGCGGGAAGACAACCAGAATGTGATAAGTCTTGATCTACCCCGATCCATGAGCTTCGTGCGACGTGATACTGCCTCAGGGTTTTCTTATCCTGTCCGGCGGCAATTGGCTGTCCCACAGGGTATTGTCGGTGGCATACAGGAGTCAAACCCGGTTGCGGACCTGGCAGGATCAAAGGGAAAGGCTCTTGTTATAGATGATGAGCCCGTATCCCTGTTTGCCCTCAAACGCAGGATGGAGGCCGCTGGCTGGCTGGTGCATGCCATGGTTTCAGCAGAGGAGGCCATCGCACGGGTGGAAGATGGAGAGACCTACACGGTAATAATTGTGGATTCCATAATGCCTGAGATGAGTGGCTTTGATTTCTGCAACAGGCTACGCTCGATGTTCGGCAAGGAAGTGTTGCCGGTCATACTCATGCTGGATTCCGGGCATTCGTCAGTGATCGACCATGCCTT
>MIBM01000431.1:0-1624 GCA_001830645.1 Spirochaetes bacterium RIFOXYC1_FULL_54_7 | reverse complement strand
TCTGGCCATGCTTACCGCCGGTGTCGCCCATGAAATCAACACCCCCAACAATGCCACTCTCCGGAATGTCCCCATCATGCGTGAGATATGGATGGAGCTGTCCGAAGCCCTTGGCCGGCTATACGAGGCTGAGGGAGGGTACAACGTCCATGGCTACGATTACGACGACCTCAAGCGTGAGTTGCCAGCCATGCTGGATGACGTTTACATGGGAGCCCAGCATATCAGGAAAATCGTAACCGACCTCAAGGATTACGCCCGGGGTCCGTCCCAGCTGGAGGGATCTGCGGCGCCAGCCGATGTCAACCAGGCCATATTATACGCCTGCCGGCTCCTGAAGCATGCCATAACCCTGGGCACCAAACACTTCATCCAGGATCTTGCCGATACCCTGCCACCAGTGAGGGCAGATCGTCTGAAGCTTACACAGGTCATTGTAAATATCCTCGAGAATGCCATACAGTCCCTGCAGTCACCTGATGCTTCTGTCCGTATACAGACCCTCGTAGATCAGGTGGCCGGAAAAGACGGTTCAGTTCCGTGGGTCTGTGTCCTGGTCATTGACGAAGGCCAGGGTATGGATCAACAGACCCTGGCATCTGTCTTTGACCCCTTCTTCACCACCAAGCGTGATCGGGGCGGGACGGGGCTCGGTATGCCCGTTGCTCTGGGGATTGTCCGGGAACTCGGCGGCACCATAGAGTTGCAGTCATCCATAGGCATTGGCACCTCGGTGCTGGTACGCATACCGTCCTGCCCGGACACTGTCGGAGGCTATCATGATACATAAGGCTGGTGCCGTCCTGGTTCTTGACGACGATGTGGATGTCCTGCGAAGGGTAGAACGTCTGCTCAAGTTCAATGGACTTCGTGACATCATACTGTGCGAGCGATCCGGACAGATCTGGCCAGCCCTTGAATCGGGCAAGGTGTTTGCCATGATCCTTGACCTGGTCATGCCTGACTGCGATGGATACGAAGTGCTGGACCAGATGCGGTCTACCCATCCAGAAATTCCAGTCATCGTAGCCACTGCGATTGACGATCTGGATGCGGTTGTCCGGTGCATGAAAGCCGGGGCCTTCGACTATGTGCCCAAGTCGGCCGAATCAGCCCGTTTGCTGGCAAGTATCGAGCATGCCTCCCGCATCAGGCACCTGGAGAACGACAACAGGGCCTTGCGTGAAACCCTACTGGCAGACGAAATAGCTGTGCCGGACTGTTTCTCCCGGATCATCACCAACGACAGGCGGATGATTGCCATGTTCCGGTATATTACCGCCATCGCCGGCAGCGACAAGCCAATTCTTATAACCGGCGAGTCGGGTACTGGAAAGGAGCTTGTCGCCGAAGCCGTGCATCTGGCATCCGGGCGCAAAGGAGACCTGGTATCGGTGAACATGGCCGGTCTGGATGACACCATGTTCAGCGACACCCTGTTCGGGCATCGCCGTGGAGCCTTTACCGGAGCAGATACCGATCGTTCCGGATTGATAGAGAAGGCAGCTGGAGGCACTCTCTTCCTGGACGAGATAGGAGACCTGCCGCCCCAGAGCCAGAATAAATTACTCATGCTTATCGAACAGCGCCTCTACTATCCTCTGGGGTCGGATCTTACGCGAAG
>MIBM01000430.1:24716-25756 GCA_001830645.1 Spirochaetes bacterium RIFOXYC1_FULL_54_7 | reverse complement strand
TGTCGCCCCGAACATTACGAATGTGTGCTGGAGCCCCATCACCACATTCTTGCCGGTGAGGTCTTTTTCTTTCTCCACGCCAATCTCCTTTCGAACGCAGGTTGACATTCGTCACCTGCGAAACGGTGCACGCGCGGTAGTCGCTCATCCGGCCAACGGCCGATTGCAGGGCGCTCCGCCTCAGGCAGCCTGGATTTACAAACCTGCTGCCTCTCTATTCAAGCAACGCCGCGGAAATACCGCGGCGCCGTCTTCACTGGTCATGTCCGCGCAGCTCAGGCGCGGATCTGCAGGAGCCTATGGGCGACTTCGTGATCCAGTTGTCTATCGGTTCCTTCTTGCCAAGAGCCCGCCAGACGTCCTCGAAGCGCATAGGCATGTGGGTAAGCTCGGCACCTGTGGCCTTCTGTATGGCGTTTCCCAGGGCAGGCGCTACACTGATCATGGAATGTTCGCCCACACCCCTGGCTCCGTACGGCCCGTCTATCTGGGGAGTCTCCACCACCGCACATTCTATCTCAAGAGGCAGGTCCTTGGCGGTAGGGATCTTGTTGTCCGTGAAGGACGGGTTCAGCAAGCGGCCCTGCTGGTCGTAGATATAGCCCTCGCAGATGGCGGTGCCCAGGCCCTGGAGCATGCCGCCTATGGCCTGGCCCCGGACAATCTCCGGATTGATGGCCCTTCCAACATCGTAGACACTTGAAATCTTGAGTACCCGGTACTCTCCGGTATCCTCGTTCACTTCGACTATCATCCCGTGGGCACCGAAGGTCCAATCCAGGGCCGGGTTGCCCTGGCCGGTTTCCTTGTCCAGATTCGACAGCCCCTGGGCAATGTACCGGCCGACACCGATAAGCGGCCCGCCCACACCGTTGCCGTTGGGCATGGCGAAGCCTATGGCCATGGAGGCAAAGGTCACGAACTTGTTCGGGTGATGACGCAGGAAAACCTTGTCGCCGTCGTGGCCAAGATCGCGCACATTGGCCAGCAGGGCCGTGGCCGCCACCTCGTAGGCTTTCTTCAGCAGGTCCTCGGCTGCC
>MIBM01000430.1:24381-24548 GCA_001830645.1 Spirochaetes bacterium RIFOXYC1_FULL_54_7 | reverse complement strand
TTTCCAGCCCGTCTTCTTCTGCCTGGCTTCCTCTTCCGGAGTCAGCCTGCCGTAGTTTATGGACCTGGCGGCTTCCTCTATGCATTTGACCACGTTGCCGGTACTGGGAAGGATGGTCTCGCCGGTCAGGGTCTTGCATCCGGGCCTCAGGGCGTTTTTCAGCCTGA
>MIBM01000430.1:24080-24161 GCA_001830645.1 Spirochaetes bacterium RIFOXYC1_FULL_54_7 | reverse complement strand
CCTTCCGCCGAGACGCCGGTCTTTATGCGGTAGGTCAGGGCCGAACGGCAGGGAAGGAGACTGAACTCTTCCTCCCGGCTG
>MIBM01000430.1:23588-24041 GCA_001830645.1 Spirochaetes bacterium RIFOXYC1_FULL_54_7 | reverse complement strand
AGCACCGCGCACAGGGGCTCCACACCGATGCCGGCCTTGCCGCCGAAGCCGCCTCCTACGTATGGTATCTGCACCCTCACATTGTTGTGGGGCAGGTTGAAGGCAAGGCAGAAGAGGTTGCGCACGGTAAAGGGTGACTGGGCACTGGTCCAGATCTGCACCTTGTCGCCCTTGCCCCACTGCACGATGGCAACATGGGTCTCCATGGGTACGTGCTGTACCGAGGGACAGGAATACTCCCGCTCGACGATGAACTCGGACTGTTCGAAACCCTTGTCCACATCGCCCTTGCGAAGCTTGGTATGGTTGGCGATGTTGGTGCCGGGCTTGGGTGTGAATGCCGCGGCTATGTAGGAATACGAGCCAAGATCCGGGTGCACCAGGGGCGCTTCCGGTTTCAGGGCGTCCATATGGTGCAGAACCGGCTCCAGGACCTGGTATTCTATATCGATG
>MIBM01000430.1:22351-23523 GCA_001830645.1 Spirochaetes bacterium RIFOXYC1_FULL_54_7 | reverse complement strand
GATGATGCTGGCCCGCGCATGGGGGCTCTTCTTCAGCTGCACATGCAGCATGCCAGGCAGTATCATGTCACTGACATACATGGCCTCGCCGGTCAGCTTCTCGGTCATGTCGGGCCGGCCGGCATTGTGGCCCACGTGTTTCAGGTCTTTGGTGGCCACCTCGTCAAACATGCTTGAGCCCTCCCTTCTCTGCGGAGCGCCCGGTCAGGTCCATCACGGCCTCTATGATCTGGGTGTAGCCGGTGCAGCGGCAAAAGTTGCCCTCAACCGCTTCCTTTACCTGCTCGTCGCTGGGCCTGGGATTGTCACGGAGCAGTTCCTTCACCGACATGACCATGCCGGGGGTACAGAAGCCGCACTGGACGGCATGGTTGGCTTCAAAGGCCTTCTGTATCTCGGAAAGACTTGGCCCGGTGGCCTCACCCTCGATGGTGTCCACCGTGGCACCATTGGCTTCTACCGCCAGGACCATGCATGAATTGACCACCCTGCCGTTCAGGATCACCGTGCAGGCGCCGCATTCGCCCATGCCGCAGCCTTCCTTGGTGCCCGTAAGGCCAAGATCCTCACGCATGAAGCGCAGCAGGGTCCTGTGCTCGACCACATTCCTCTCATACAGGTTGCCGTTTATGGTAAGCCGGATTTTCATCTTATTTGACCTCCGCAAGCAGGCGCCGCACATAGACGCCTATCATGTGCTGCCGGTATTCCTTGCTGCCCCGGACATCGCTGATCGGCGATACAGAGCCAAGCACCTTGGCAACCGCCTGCTCAGGGCTGTCGGAAGCCTTTACCGTCTCTACCAGAACCGGGGTGGGGGCTGCCGAACTCACACCGAAGAGGGTCCGGTCTCCAAGGCGTACCATGAGGACGCCTACTATTCCCAGATCGTGACCGGCAATGCGCTTCAGTTTCATGTATCGCCCCCTGGCTCCAACGGAGGCAGCGGGAACAACGATACGCTCCAGGAATTCACCCGGGGCCAACACTGTCTTCTTGACGCCTGTAAAGAATTCTGTAAAGGGTACGGTCCGCTGACCGGCCCTGGACCGCAGCACGGCACTGGCACCAAGGCACAGCAGGGCGGGAGCCATGTCCGAACAGGGGGAAGCATTGACCACGTTACCAACCACCGTAGCCCGGTTGCGCACCTGGTGGCTGGCAAGCTCATG
>MIBM01000430.1:18758-22339 GCA_001830645.1 Spirochaetes bacterium RIFOXYC1_FULL_54_7 | reverse complement strand
AAGGACCGGATACCGCTCCCTGACATCCTTGGACCGCAACAGATCGTTGATGGTAACCGCAGGGCCCATGACCAACCCGTCGACCTGGCTCCAGGAAAGCAGGGATGCCCCAGGGAATTTCTTGACATCTATGGCCCAGGCCGGATGCATGATACCGTTACGGATATTGGGGATAAGATCTGTACCGCCTGCAAGTAGCTTGCCATCAAGCTTGTACTCGTCAAGAACCTCAACAAGCCCCTCCACGGTAGCCGGGGCGACATAGCGGAATTCATGTAGCATCAATGACCGCCTTTCAGCTGCTTCAATACGGATTGCTCTACAGGCAACTCTGCTTCGCCGGTAGTGTGTGAATCCTTAGTATACATTCTTATATTAGTCGGTCATGACATTTAAGACCCGAAACGACAAACTGTCAAGCCAAAGCCAGACCTTGCCCGGTTTGGTGGCCATGCACTAGTATACTGGGATACTCGTTTACTTCATCGAATGCTTCTCCAAGGCGTATAAGGTACCGGTAGCTTGAACTCCATCCATCCCGGATGGCCACATGATTTCGGATACAGGCGCAATCCCCGAAACCGGCAAACCAGAGCCGAAATCACCAGCCTATTATGTTGGCATAGGAGCATCGGCTGGAGGCCTCGAGGCTATCGACGAGTTCTTCACCAACATGCCCCCCGATTCAGGACTTGGCTTCATAGTCGTGCAGCACCTGTCACCGGACTACAAGAGCCTGATGGTGGAACTACTTTCAAAGAAGACCACCATGAACGTCCACCGTGCGGAGGACTGCATGAGGGTAAGACCTGACAATGTCTACCTGATACCGCCCAAGAAGAACCTTACCATTTCCCATGGTAAGTTGCTCTTGACGGATCAGGACCACAACCGGGGCATTAACCTGCCCATAGATGTGTTCCTCCGGTCCCTTGCGGAGGACCAGGCCGAGCGTGCCATAGCCGTCATCCTGTCAGGCACCGGATCGGATGGTACCCGCGGTGTACGCACTATCAAGGAAAGCGGCGGCATGGTGATGGTCCAGGACGAGGAAAGCGCCAAGTTCGACGGAATGCCACGGGCAGCCATCTCGACGGGGCTGACCGACTTCATACTGCCACCCGACCAGATGCCCAGGCAGTTACTGTCCTTCATCACCCGGCCTTTTGCCACCATGGCCAGCCGTTCCGAAACCCTGCTTTCCGATGAAGACGGTCTGGCCAGGATCTTCGCGCTCCTGCGGGAACGCTGCAAGGTTGACTTCACCTATTACAAACCCAGCACAGTCAGCCGGCGCATTGAACGGCGCATGACCGTAAACCAGGCCGACACCATTGGCGATTACGTTGCCTACCTGAATACCTATCCAGGAGAAGTAACCGCCCTGTTCAGGGAACTGCTCATAGGGGTAACCAGCTTCTTCAGGGATCCCGGGGCCTTCGACAAGCTTACCCTGGATATCCTGCCCGAACTGCTCAAGCGTACCGAAGGCCGTGAACTGCGCTTCTGGAGCGCTGCCTGTTCCACCGGCGAGGAAGCCTACAGCCTGGCCATAGCCGTCAGGGAATGCATGGAAAAACTGGGCATGCACCGTGACATCAAGATATTTGCCACCGACATAGACCGCGACGCCATACACTATGCAGCCACCGGCAGCTATCCTGAAAGCGTGGCAGCCGACCTGTCACCCCAGTTGCTTACCAAATATTTCCACCGTAAGGAAGACGCCTTCCAGGTATCACGGTCCATCCGCGAGATGGTGGTCTTTGCCCAGCACAACCTGCTCAAGGATCCACCGTTTACCAATATAGACTTCATAAGTTGCAGGAACATTCTCATCTACCTGCAACCAAACCTGCAGCGCAAGGTACTGGATTTCTTCAACTTCTCCCTGAATCCCGGGGGCATCCTGTTCCTCGGTACCAGCGAGACCACCGGTGATGCCGCGGGATACTACGAACTCCTGGATTCCAAGTACAAGATCTACTCTTCCCGGGGCAAGGCCAGATACACGCTGGATCCCGTCCATGCCCTGGCTGCTACGGATACCAGGGCAAGGGAAATGAAGGACCGCTATGCCTATGTACGCGGGACCTACCGGTCCAACGAGGATGACCGCGCCTTGGAGCGCTTCTGCGAATCCCTTTCGGTGGACATACTTCCCCTGGCGGTAATCGTGAACGACCAGCTTGAGCCGGTACATATCCTTGGCGAAACCGAAGGCTACTTCAAGCTGCCCGCAGGCAGGCCGGTCAATGACATCACCAGGATGGCTATCAAGGAGTTGGCCATACCCCTGTCCACGGGCATACAGAAGGTATTCCGCCAGGGTGTAGAACTGCGTTTTTCCAACATTTCCATCGGGGATGCAGGCGAAGCCAGGGTGGTGGACATGCGCATCCGCCCTCTACCGCGCAAGAAGGGTCAGGATGCCCTGGTGGCAGTCCTCCTTGCCGAGCGCAAGAAAGACGGCACCGACGAAGCCGCCCCATCCGCCATAAGCTACGACGTCTCAAAGGAAGCCGAACAGCGCCTCCGTGATCTGGAACAGGAATTGCAGTTCACCAAGGAAAACCTCCAGGCCACCATAGAGGAGCTGGAGACTTCCAACGAGGAACTCCAGGCCACCAACGAAGAACTCCTGGCCAGCAACGAGGAACTGCAATCCACCAATGAAGAACTACAATCAACCAACGAGGAACTCTTCACGGTAAACGCCGAATACCACTCCAAGATCATCGAGTTGACAGAGCTGCACAATGATGTGGACAACCTGCTTACAGCCACCCGCATAGGCAAACTGATTCTCGATGAAAACCTTGAGATCCGCCGCTTCTCGCCAGAGACCATCAACATCTTCAAGCTGATGGACACCGACCTCGGACGACCTATCACCAACATCCAGCATTTCATAGAAGGCCTCGATCCTGTTGAACCCATCAAGGAATCCCAGCGCACTGCAAGGGCAATAAGCCTCGAAGTAAAAACCATGGACGGCCACTGGTTCCTGATGCGGGCGGTACCATACATAGTTGGTCCCAAGATCTTCTCCGGAACCATCGTATCCTTTGCAGACATAACCGAGGTAAAGGAAGCCCAGACCGCTCACATGGAATCCGAGCAGCGCTTTGCTGCAGTTGCGGATACCTCCCCTGCCCTGGTATGGATGTCAGGCATCAACAAGGCCTGCTTCTGGTTCAACAAGACCTGGCTGGACTTCACCGGCCGCACAACCGAGCAGGAAGAGGGCGATGGCTGGACCAAGGGAGTGCACCCCGATGACCTGCCTGGCTGTCTGGCCACCTATATCGAAGCCTTCGACCGCAGGGAAGCCTTCTCCATGAAGTACCGCCTGAGCCGCCACGACGGCGAATACCGCTGGCTCCGGGATGATGGCCAGCCACGCAATAACCAGACAGGAGAATTCATGGGTTACATCGGATCATGCCTCGATATAAACGATGAAGTGAAACTGCGGGAAGAGCTGGAAGCACTGAAAAGTTCAATCCAGAAGACCAGAACCTGACAAGGCTTCCAAAGCCCGGGAAACAAGCCCCAACCATCAGCCGTTGCCATCAGCC
>MIBM01000430.1:11265-18751 GCA_001830645.1 Spirochaetes bacterium RIFOXYC1_FULL_54_7 | reverse complement strand
CCAGAAGGTGCCATCAGACGCTGCCACCAGCCGGTGATCCTTGATTGCCAAAAAGAGCCTTTATGGCCCTGACTATGCCGGCCAGGGCTTCCCAGGACTCAGGATCTTCCACTGCCGGTGTTGCTGTAGAGCTCATAGTGCCATCCGCAGGCCCGCACACTCGGGTAAACCCGAGTGCCCTTGCTGCCCTGGCCCGGCCGCGCATCCTGGCTACCGGCCTTACTTCCCCGGCCAGGGACAGTTCGCCCGCCAGGGCCGTGGCGGCAGGCAGGGCCAAGCCACTCCTGGCAGAATACAGGGCAGCAGCCAGGGCCAGGTCTATGCCAGGCTCGGCCAGTCGTATGCCACCAGCAACATTCACGTACAGATCCTGGTCGGACAGTCGTATGCCGGCGTGCCTCTCAAGCACCGCCGCTACCCGGGCCACCCGGGCTGCGTCTATGCGCTCGGAGTACACCCGTGACATAGCAGCCTTGCCTGGAACGGTAAGAGCCTGGATCTCCACCAGGAGGCAGCGGGTGCCTTCCCAAGTCGCCGCTACCGCACTGCCCGCAGGAGCGCTGCCATCCCTGCGCACCAGGAACACGCTGGACGGGTCGCTCAGCTCTCCCAATCCGGCCTCGGTCATGGTGAACAGGCCAACCTCATCGGTGGAACCATAGCGGTTCTTGGCCGAACGGAGGAACCGTACATCCGACTCACTCTGCTCGAACATTAGTACTACATCTACGGTATGCTCCGCCGCCTTCGGTCCCGCAAGCGAACCATCCTTGGTCACATGGGCCACCAGGAAACAGGCCGAGCCATGCTCCCGGGCCCAGCTTGACAGCTCCATGGAGCAGTACTTCACCTGGTTGGCCGTCCCGGGCACTGCTCCGGCATCGGCGGCTACCATGGTCTGCATGGAATCCACTACAAAGAGGCCCGGCTTAAGCCTGTCCAGAGCCATTATGGCTTCCGACAGGTCACCGGTGCACAGCAGTTCAAGCCCTTCCCTGGCAAGTCCCAGGCGGTCAGCCCTGAGCCGTATCTGGGCCGCACTCTCCTCACCTGAAACATAGAGAACTCTGCCGGAAACCACCGCCTTGGCTGCAATCTGCAGCAGCAGGGTACTCTTGCCTATCCCCGGTTCGCCGCCTATGAGTACACTGGAGCCGCGCATGATACCGCCACCAAGAACCCTGTCAACCTCTGCCATGCCGGAGGAGATCCTGGCACCATCGGCGGGATCCACCGCGGCCAGTGGCACGGTAAAGCGATGTACGGCCGCTTTACCGGCCCCCTTGGGAAGGGCCGCACTCTCCCGCAGGGTGTTCCATTCACCACAGGCAGGGCAGCGGCCCAGCCACTTTACTTCCCTATGCCCGCAGGAGCTGCATTCATACGCTGTCCTGTCCGCCTTACCTGCGCCAGCCACCCCTAGCCCCTATAGTCCCAGGCCCAGATCGACCCTGGCCTTGGTAACGGACAGGATCTCGGCGCTGGACACCCGGACCAGCTTCAGAAAGAGCTCATAGACAGCTGCCTTGCGGTACAGCGTTCCGGATACCAGCACGTCCGCACCCAGGAAGCTGCCCAGCCTGGCCGCACTGGCCTCATCGATCAAACCGGACAGCTGCAGTTCCAGCTCGGCCAGGATATTCTGCAGATCCTTGCGCTCCACCAGGGTAAAGCGGCCGACACCGGCGGCAGCAAGCGACAGATTCTCGGTGAAATATTCTGCCGTAGCCCCTATCCCGTCACCGGAAGCCACCACAGGCAGGATGGCCAGCGGGGTCTCGGGTTTTATCCTGAAGCTGGAATAGTCAAGCAGATTGCCTATGGCTTCGGCAAACAGTTTCTCAAGGGTCTGCTCCCGGGTCTCATCATCCACCTTCCGGGCGGTGAAGTACGACTCGTCCACCTCAAGGGGAGTATCAGATAGATAGGCCACCTCTTCCTTCACGAAGCGGATGATGATGGCCTCCAGCTTCTCGGCTTGCCAGTTGGCACCGGTATGGTGGCTGACCGACCCTGGCTTCCCTCCCTCGGACTCTCCGGACTCGCCGTAGGTCAGGAATATATACTTGGCGTCTGTCAGCTGCGCAATCTGCCTGAGTTGGTACTCGCCCTCAAGGCCAAGGCCACCAGTGCCTATGCTGAACAGCTTTATGCCCCTGGCCCTGGCATCGTTGGCCGCATCGACATACGTATACTGTCTGCCGTAATCAAGGTGGGCTTCGGCATCGGTGATGATGAAGCCGACCCTTACACCGCCTGAGTTCCAGTCCATGGCATTCACGGCGTCATCCAGGGCAGATTCCAGGTCTTCCGGGGTGTCACCCCCGCCGCCAGCACTCACCTGGTCAAGCTGATACTGGAAGGCGTCAAGGTCATCGGTGAAGGGCACCAGACTGGTCACATACATATCACCCTGATCCCTGTACAGCACCATGCCGAAGCGCACCAAAGGCCGGGGCCTCAACGCGGTAAGGTTGGCATAGATTATCTCGATGGTAGCCCTCAGACGTGCTATCTCGTCCCCCATGGAACCAGTGGTATCCATGACGAACAGCACATCCAGGGGAACAGGATCAGGCAAGGCCCGGGGGCTGGCCAGCTTGATCTCCGTAAACCGGGGGCCGTCACGATCCACCAGCACCGAGGCTGTCCGAACCGAGGACGTCCGCACTCCGCGGGCATCCGAAACCCTGGCCGATACTTCGAAGGAGCCTGCGGAAGTACCCAATGCAGCAGGATACAGCCTGAAAGTGCCATCCGGATGGCTGAGGCCGGAGGCCACCAACTCATTGCCGGCACGTACTGCCAACTCCGCATTGGCTACTGGTTTTCCTGAATCGTCAACAACACGGAAGCTAAGGCGTTCACCCACATCATAGACATGATGGCGCACCATGGCGTATTCGGACAGGAAGCCCAGGAAATAGTTGAACTGCGCGTTGTCATCCGAAAAACCAGCCTTCAGCCCGGATTCGGAAGGCGCAGTCCGCGCTGAGCCGGATGCCGGCCTCGGAGCACCAGTCATCGACAGGTCCTTGAACATCGGAGCAGACTCAACCATGGGTTCAAAGGCTTCACCCCTGAGAGGTGCCGGAGCATCAGGCATGGAGTCTACCGCCCCGACCAAGCCATCGGCCTCGTCATCGGTTCCTGGTTTCGTGCCCGGCTTCGTGTCCAGACCCGGGGCTGGAAGCGACGGTTCTGCAGGGCCTGTAACCGCAGGACTTATGGTGCAGGCCAGCGCTACACTCAAGATCAAGGCAAAAAGCACAAGGTACCGTAAAACGACCTGAATGGTTCTTGTATTCATACTTCGGCCTCCCGGACGCACATTCGACACGCTCCGTGCAGAGTATAGCGCGGCAACCCGGTTGTAGCGAGTATGATTGTATCGAGTCCACTTGCCTCCGGCTGACCTTGCGGTATACCCTCGGGGCATGCGAACCCTTCCTGCCGTCATCCTCAAGCCCCGCGAAGAAGACAGGCTCCTCCGTGGCCATCCATGGGTCTTCGACAACGAAATCCGGGCGGTCAACGGCACGGCAACAAGCGGCGGCGAGGTACATATCTACAGTGCCCAGGGCCGCTTCCTGGGAACTGGTCTATGGAGTCCGGTTTCGAAGATCAGGGTACGCCGTTATTCAGATTCTGATACTCCCTTTGATGCAGACTTCATCGCCCCACGGCTGGAACGTGCCATAGCAATACGCGCTGCCTGCAGGAACCCCGAAACGGACTCCAGCAGAGCCGTATTCGCAGAGGCCGATGGCCTGCCTGGCCTCATTGTTGACCGTTATGTCGGCATTGATGATAAAGGCACCAAGGGATCCTGGCTCGTCACCCAGTTTCTTTCCAAGGGCATGGACGACCGCAGGGAACTCATTCTGGCGGCTCTGGACTCAGCATACCGGCCCACAGGCATCATGGAACGCAGCGAAGCCTCGGTCCGCCGGCTTGAAGGCCTTGCATCACGCAGCGCGATCGTAGCCGGTACAGTGCCTGAAGCGGTGCTCATCACCGAAAACGGCTTGCTCTTCAGGGCAGAAATCGGCTCTGGCCAGAAAACCGGCTGGTTCCTGGACCAGCCCGAGAATAGGGCAGCCGCAGCCAGGTATGCCAGTGGCAAGGTAGTACTGGACTGCTTCTGTAATGCCGGTGGCTTCTCCCTGGCTTCGGCGGCCTCAGGCGCGTCCTTGGTTCGGGCCCTGGATTCATCCAGTGATGCAATAAAATCGGTGCAGGCCAATGCTGAACTGAACGGTCTGGGAAACAGTATACAAACCGAGACAGGCGACGCCTTCGATTACCTGCGCAGAGCTGGGCAGGAAGGCCAGCACTACGGCCTGGTCATCCTGGATCCTCCCGCCTTTGCCAAGAACAAGGCCTCCCTTGATGGAGCGGCCAGGGGGTACAAGGAGATAAACCTTCAAGCCCTGAAGTTGCTGGAACCGGGAGGAATCCTGGCCACCTTCTCCTGTTCATACTGGCTGTCCAGGGAACGCTTTCTGGCCATCCTGGAAGACGCCGCCAGGGATGCAGGTGCACGGATACGCTACCTTGAGGAGCGAAGCCAGGCTCAGGACCATCCAGTTGTGTCCGGCTACCCGGAATCCAGATATCTCAAGGGTTTCATCGTGGAAAAGATGGCTTTCTGATCCATATCAATTAATCCGCAGCCAGGCGCATCAAACAAACCTTCAAAAAAAGTCAGATTGATAGTATAATCTGCTTGTCATAATTCAAAACAATACATAACCAGAAGGTGAAGCCATGCGAAAACAGGGACCCCTACCAATGCCAGCGGCCTTCATACCGATACTGGTGCTCATAATTAGCCTCGCACTGCCGCTGGCCTGCAACCGCGAACCGTTGAAAGTCCAGGTTATCCAAGCAAGCTCCTTGCGCGGACAAGTCCAGTCAGTTGAGGCAGCGGGCATGCTGCGTGGAGGATTCTCGCTACTGTCAGGAGCTGTCAAGAACGCGGCAGCCGAGGCCGGCAAGACTCCCAGCTTTACCATAGCCATCTACAATGCCTATCATGGCAGCCCGGAAGCCTATTTCACCCGCGGTCGGGCAGTAATCGATCTTATGAATGCCACCGGTTTCAGCGCCCTTGTCGTTGGTCCCAGGGAATACTATTTCGGGCAGGAAACAATGGAAGACCTGGCCGCCCACGCGGATTTTCCCTTCATAGCGGCAAATATACTGCATTCGGACGGAACCCGACCGTCATACCTCAGCCCGTTCTTCTACGACCAGAAAACACGCTTCGGTATCATCGGCCTTGCCCCACGCTCCATCTTCAGCCAGAACCTTGCCAAGGATGTGCAAGGACTGGTCCTCCTTGACGAGGTCGAAGCCACCCTCGCAGCGGTGGCGGAACTCAAAAAGCAGGGAGCCCGTCTCATTGGCCTGTCTGCCGGGGGTATCACTTGGGGTGCAGCTCCGGATGCACCGGATTCCATAATGGCAGAAGCCCTGCTTGCCGTGGACGGTATAGACCAGTACTGGTTCGGTTCAGTTTCACCGGATCTACCAGATGGCATGCAAACCGTTTCCCGGGGTGGCAAGCCAAAGACCCTGATCATGCAATCCGGAGCCAGACATACCAATGGCTTCCAGGTGGCCCTCACCACAGTCAGTTCAGATCCAGAAGCAAACTCATACAGGGACATACTGGTCAATTCCACAATCGTAGAACCGGATCCAGCCCTTGTGGACTCCCTCTACTCAATCATCAATGCCACAGGCGATGTCATGAACCGCCTGGTTGCCACCGCTGCCAGAAACCTTGTACTGGACTTCGAAGCAGAATGCAGCATGGGAAACCTTCTGTGCGATATCCTGAGGGAACATAGCGGTGCCGAGTTGTTCCTGCTCAATTCAGGCAAGATCAGATCCGCCTTCAGCACGGGAACCATCACCCGCAAACACATCTATGATACCCTCCCATTCGGCGGCAACATTGTTACTACCTGGCTCACTGGCCGCCAGATCCTGGATCTACTTGAACGGTCTTGTTCCTTTGTGGGCAACCCCAAGGAGGGAAGAGGCTTCCTGCAGGTGTCTGGAATCAGTTTCATCTGGCAACCCTCGGCCCCGCCCTTCCAACGGGTGGTCAGAGAGTCAGTATTCATCAACAAGCTGCCCCTGGATGAAAACCAGCGCTATCTTGTTGGAACCGAAGCTTACATCTTCGGTGGTGGAGACGGATATGAAGAGTTCAAAGTCGCTGGAGTCGAAGCAGAACGCTGGTTCGATGAATCGATACTTGGAATATTTGAAAACGCACTTGCCAGGAAAGGGACCATCGATGCCCAGGTTGAAGGCAGGATTCAAACCATGGATCGCTAGGGAACAGAAAGGGTCCTGAGTGAACAATCCCCGAATTCGCAGCAAGATATTCCTGACCTTGGCCATTGTCGTGGCCATACCGGTTGCCATCCTGTCACTTCTGCTGGCTATCCTGTCATTCCGGAGCGAAGACCTTCGCCGGCAGGATCGTTTCAGCTACGCACAATCCTACCTGTCGGCTCTCATCGAAGACCGGAACCGTCTGGTCATAGCAAGAACCACACTGGTGTCCGAAGATCCACGTCTGTTTGCCGCACTTGGGAATCCTTCGACAATGCATCAGGAAATATTGCTGCTGATGGCAGAGTACGGACTGGATGGCTACATCATAAGCTCTGTGGATGATCCTGGATCCTTGCACCTGCTTGACCAGAACATCGGCCGTGGAACCAGAGGAATGGCCGCACCCGTCAAACCGGTCATAAGCCCTTCTGCCATACTCCTATTCCATTCCGAACTTCTGGAACCCAGCGGCTACCAACTATCCGGAATCGGCTCCATAAAGCGAAGTGAACTGGAAGTGCTGCGAGCGGGAATAGGCGCCGAGGTGGATATTATCTACCGGGACGATACACTGGGTACACGTATCATGACTACAAACCGGGACTCCTTTGGCAGGAACCTGGCCGGATCAGCAATGGAACCACCTCTTGATCCCGATCTTGCACCAAACCTCTATCCGAACAGAAACCAGCCACTTGGCCCGGAGCGGCGATACAGGACAGGTACAGGCCAGGAGCGCACAGCCAGACTGATGGCCCTACCCCCGATCCTGGAAGCCCAATACACTGCCAGCATTTCATTCCCGCACAACAAGCAAGCAATCCCGGAAGTGACCGTCTACCTTATCGCATCGACTCTCATCACCATCATCCTGGCCACCCTGGCAAGCCATCTTCTGGCCAGGCAGTTGGTCGATCCAATACAGACTCTCCTGCATGGAATTGACAACCTTTCCACAACCATCGACACAGAGGGCGAGTTCCTGCCCCTGCCCCTGCCCCTGCCGACCAGAGACGAGATCGGGAAACTCACTGAAGCCTACAACAGGATGGGTGTCCGGCTGCAGAGTGCGTATGCGTCCTTGAAATCACAGAATGAAGCCCTGAAGGAACTTGACTCGATAAAAGAC
>MIBM01000430.1:7251-11243 GCA_001830645.1 Spirochaetes bacterium RIFOXYC1_FULL_54_7 | reverse complement strand
GGGAGCTGCGTTCGCCACTGAACATCATCATCGCCTTGGCAGACTCCATGGCAGCCGTTGCATCCCCGCACTCCATACACGACAAGAACCTGCGGAGCATTGCCGATTCCGGGAGAAAACTGTATGGCATGGTCAACGACATACTCGATTACACCAGGCTGGAGCATTCAGACATCGTTTTATCAACCAGAACCTTTGAATTGAAGCCCATGGTGGATACCATCCTGCGGTTCTGCTCGAGCATCAAGCGACCTGAAACGGAGTTGCTGAACGTTGTAGAACCAGGCAGGCTGATATACGGAGACGAGGCCCGCCTCGAGCAGGTGATGTACAAACTCGTGGGACGGGCAATAAGGCTTGCAACAAACGGCAACATCACCGTGCGATCCTGGGAGGAAGAAAGTATCCTGCATATTTCAGTGGCTATAACCAGTAGCAATACCGGGAGCAACAGGAACAAAAACCTTGATCAAGACCTGTCCAGAGCCAGACTGGCATCCCAGCAAGAGCTGCCGGATATGGACTTGAGTATAGCAACCCATCTGGTAAGGCTTCATGGTGGTGAACTCGAGATAAGGGCTGACGAAGGCGAAACGGCTATCATACGCCTGTCAGCCCATATTCCCGCTGCTATAGGACAAGCACCCGGGTTTACAGGGCAAGCACCCGGCGCACTTCCTCTATCTTGATACCGAACAGCCTCTTGAAACTATCCGGATCGTTATAAGAAGTTCCTGCCTTGGCATTGAAAGCCTCCGAGAACACCCTGAAATCCTCAGGATCACCCGAGTACAAAGCAGAGGCAAAGGCTGCCCTGAAAAGGCTGTGTTCAATGAGCTGGGCTGTGGACATCTTGCCGTATTGGGCCTTGGCCCTCGCATCTACGATGGCTGTATCCCCGTCATAACCGATGGTAAAAAGAAAATCTTCCCTTGATATCATGTGAGTGCTCCATCAAAAAAAACCGGACTGCCCTGGGGCATGTCCGGTCTCATACTAAGCCTGCGCGCCAAGCGACGCAATAGCCTGTCAGTCAGCGGGGCTGAAGCTGTCCTTGCCAGCACCACACATGGGGCATACCCAATCAGCTGGCAAGGCCTCGAAGCTGGTACCAGCGGGGATCTTGGCATCCGAATCACCCTCGGCCGGATCGTAGATATAACCGCATACGTCACATACGTATTTCTTCATGGATTTCTCCCATCAATTGAAGTACCGGTCCACAGGGGCCGGATTGCTGTAACCGCTGGTTCATGGATATCAGGCGTTTACCTTCCATAGGCCATGGAGGTTGCAGTATTCCCTGGCACTGACCTTGACGGCCTTTACCTTGAACTCCGCTTCCGGCTTGTCACCGGGCTTCAGGACCGCACGGTATACAATGCCATCGGCAATGAGCTCGATCCATTCGATATAGTGCTTTTCTTCCATAGGATGGGCCACAGCACCTACGGTGACACGCCAGCCATCGGCAGTCTTCTGGATGACAGGAATGTGCTTTTCCTTGGCGGCGTCAACTGTATTCTCCGTCATGAGCTTCATTGGTTCACCACAGCAAACCAGGTCGCCTACTCCTCCATGGAGTACTTCGACAATATTCCCACAGACATTGCACTTGTAAACCTGCATGATTTCAGCCATTTGTTCCCCCTTACCAGTTCTCGCCGAGAATTTCAAAGTATGACTGCGGATGGGCACAAGCCGGACAGGCCTTGGGAGCCTCAAGAGCCTCGACGATATAACCGCAGTTCAGGCAGCGCCAGACCTGCTTCTTGTCGCGCTTGAAGGCCTTCCCGGCGTCGATATTGGCCTTGAGTTCTTCGTAGCGCTTCGCATGCTGCTTCTCGGCCACGGCAATAGACTCGAAAACGGTAGCAATTGCCTCAAAACCTTCTTGGCGGGCAATCTTGGCAAACCCGGGATACATTTCCTTCCACTCGTAGTTCTCGCCACCTGCCGCTTCCAGCAGGTTCGCGGAAGTGGTGCCAACAGGACCGGCGGGGAAAGTGCCGGTGATGGTAATCTCTCCGCCTTCCATGAGCTTGAACAGGCGCTTGGCATGCTCCTTCTCCTGGCTTGCGGTCTCGTCGAATATGGCTGCTACTTGCATATAGCCCTCGTCGCGGGCCTTGCTGGTAAAATAGGTATAGCGGTTCCTGGCCTGGGATTCACCTGCAAAGGCTGCCATCAGATTCTTTTCAGTCTGGGTTCCCTTGATGCTCTTCATAGACACTCCTCATCTGGATAATTTCAACCGTCCGTACAGGACGCCATGTCCCGTACGGGCATGGGCACACGAACACCCTCCTGAGTCGGGTGAGCTAATGAACACAAGCAGGATTATAATCTAAAAAACCATATGAAGCAATTAAAGATAAAAACCCGATCAACGCCAGAGCAAAACACCTGGAAAGCGCATGCGCCACGGCTTTACCATGCGTAATGGTGCCAGGAGGCAACTATGGCAGAAACACTATCCGTCTATGAACGCGAACCCCCTGTGAACGGCAGGTCCCTTGATATACGGGAACGCCTGCTGCGCTCCGGTGCCCCGGCTGTATCCGATGCAGAACTCGTCGCAGCCATTCTGGGCAGCGGCAATCGACACATGGAAGTACGCACCCTGGCAGCCCACATCCTGGGCAAGTGCGATTTCTCGGCCGGCATACCGGATATTACGACCCTGACCGATATAAGCGGGCTCGGGCAGGCCCAAGCCTGCAGGATATCAGCGGCCCTTGAACTGGGCAAACGGTTTTATGGCATACGGGACAGGCGTATAGCCTCCCCGGCTGACGCCTGGCACCTCGTGCGCCACTTTGCGGACCGCAAGCAGGAACGCTTCCTCTGTTGCACCCTCAATGGTGCCCACGATGTGCTGGCAGTCCGCATCATCACCCTGGGCCTTGCAAACCGAACCATAGTCCATCCGCGGGAGGTATTCGCCGAGGCAGTGGCCGACCGTGCCTGTGCCATCCTGGTAGCCCACAACCATCCCAGCGGGCGCCTTGAACCATCCCGTGAGGACGAGGATATCACCGAACGCATCAGGAATGCCGGCGAGTTGCTGGGCATCCCCCTGCTGGACCACCTCATCTTCTCCCAGGATGGCTATGCCAGCATGATGGAACAGGGACTGCTTAAATCTCCAGGCTTGTAAGAAGCATTTTCCAGACTACATTGTGAATCACCAGAGCCTGAAGTACAATCCTTGGGTACGTTTACTGTACCAATAAGTCATCTAAACAAGGAGCCATCATGAAACGCACGATCCTTCTGGTAAGCCTTTTGCTATGCACCCTTCCGCTACTCTTTGCTGACTATTCCCAATACCAATGGTATGGCCCCGCACAGATCGGATTCTGGATGCCTGCGGATACCGAAGTAGAGGAGGAAGACGGCACATGGTTTGCCTATTCGGATTCCGTTGATCTTCTGGTAATCTTCGAAGAAGCAGGTCAGTATGTAGAGCCTGATTACGTGTCCGAAGCCACTCTTTTCTGGTTCGACGAGGTATATGAACTCGACGAATTCGAAGTAAGTGATGTAGTGAATGACATCGTGTCCTATGCGTACGGACAGGGCATCTATACTGATGAGGATGGTGAAAAATCGGAAGTCATTTTTGGCATACTGTCCAGTCACGATATGCCTGACAAAACCTTCATCTTCTCTATCATGTCGTCCGGGATGGACAGCCCCGTTACAGCCAAGGCCATAAAGGACATGTTGGACAGCATCATATCCAGCCCGGCAGGCTGAAAAAGAACACATCAGGGGAGATCAGCCACCTCCGGTGCTCAAGGCAAACCAGGAACTGTTCTCCTCGTAGGATTCGATATAATCCGATATAACGGACGAGTGATAGCCACTGACAAGGCCGGAAAGCTCCTGGTGAATGTTCAGGAGGCAACTGTCTATCAGGGCCATGTTGTATCCTGTATCAGCCAACCTGATGACCATATCCGCCGCGACCACCCGGCTGATGATGG
>MIBM01000430.1:2919-7208 GCA_001830645.1 Spirochaetes bacterium RIFOXYC1_FULL_54_7 | reverse complement strand
CGTGAAGTCCAGAAGCCCCCTGAAACGGGATCCATCAATCGCCAGTGATGTCAGTTCATGCCTTGACAGGAATTCGAGCAGCCTGGATTCCTTGGCCTGCTGCATCTGTTTCTGTACGGCTTCAGCAATCTGTATATAGAGGATGTCATTGGATCCTTCGAAGATCTGGAAAGGCCGGCTGTCTACTATGGACCGTCCGGCGATGTGATCAAGCCGGTAACCTTTGGCGCCAACCAGTTGCAGCAAGGATTGCGCGGAGGCCTGCATCAGGTCGGTCACGTAGGTCTTGACCGAATTGGCTTCAAGGCCAATACCTGATAGATCATTTTCCACACCTGCCTTGCCAGCACTGTTCAGGCACATTGCAGAGCATACGGTGTAGGCAGACTGCAGTCGGGACAGCCTTTGCTGCACCTGGTCGTAGCCAAACAGACTCCTCCCACCCACCTGTCTATTCCTGCAATGGCTGACGGCCTCGTCAAGCATACGCTGAAGGAAACCCATGCCCATACCCGGGAATTGCATCCTGCTACGGTGCAACAGGTCAAGCATCATCCGTATTCCGCTTCCTTCAGGAACCAGCCGCTGGTTATCCGGGATCTTCACATCGATCCGGTTGCGGCCATAGGGTAGCATATAGATACCCAGGTTCTCGAAGTACTCTTCCACTACAATATTCTGACCCTGCGCCGAGACATCGCACACAAAGAAATCAATATCCCTGGCCAGGTTGCCATCCCCTGTGTCCCGACGGGCTGTAAGTATCCAGTAATCAGCCCAGCCAGTCAGCCCAGCCCAGTGTTTGGTACCTTTGATATTAAAAATGCCATCAGACTCTGTATAAGAGGTTTTCATATGCAGGGCATCACTTCCAAAATCAGGCTCGGTGATCATCAGTCCGCCCATCTTCCGGTCTCTCAGAAAACCATCAAAGATCCCCTGCTTTATTTCTTCCTGGGCATACTTTGCCACAGGCTGAAGGAAGAGGGCCCAGTTAATGCCGAAGCCAAGCGAGAGCGGCAAGGATTCGTAGGCTGCGGCCGAGGCCAACGCAAGGCCCTCCCGTATGAACCCACCCCGGCCTCCAAACTGCTCTGGTATGAAGGTGGCAAAAGGGTTGCTCGACAGGATCTCCCGTAGAAGGAACGGTGGCAGTCCCCGTTTGGTGCTGAGTCGGTCGATGTCGCTTCGGACATGGAGGAGTTGCTCAAGCTGAGCCTTGAAGTCTTCCAGGAACAGATTAAACGGTTTATGCTCTGTCATGCCACTTCCAATCCTTATGAATTTAGGAGGTGTTGCAAGCATAGTCAAGCTATATATTAACGTTTTTATAATATTTAACAGGCTTTCTAATGGAAACCAGCACCTTCCCGCTCCGAAATATCCCGGACACTTGAAACAACAAAGTGCTGGCCAGCCAGTATGTCACGATACCGGTATGTTGATAACCACGACCGAACCGTTATTATTTTCCAGCACCAGAGTACCATGATGCTGTTCAACAAGGGCGTTTACAATAGTCAGACCATAGCCTCTGCGATTTCCATTAATGACATCTTCGTGCATGCCTGGACCATTATCAGCGATCTTCATCTCGATAGCGGCACTTGGCATATCCATACAAATACCAACATCGATGTGCAGCCCCCCTGTTGTGGGTGTGCCATACTTGATGGCATTTGTAAGCAATTCATTGAGGATGATACCAATTCCTACGGACAGCCGGGTCGGCACTCTCAGGTCCTCAACCCCAAGACCAATACTACCCGGGGGTAAAGCACTCAATTGCTGAAGATCCTCAACCATCTGTGTAGCCAGACGTCTGATGGCTACCTCCAGGAAATTGTCATCTCCGTACAACCGCTCATAGATCCTGGCCATTACCGATACCCGCTGGCTTGCTTCTTGTACGGCTTGTTTCACATCTGGCGAATCACTCTGTTCTGCCTGCAATGAAAGCAAGGCCGTTACGAAACCCATATCATTCTTGATCCTGTGATGTATTTCAGCCACAAGCAGGTCGCGTTCCTTCAAGTATGCATGAAGGTTTGAACGGAGACTATTGATCGCCTGAACCAGTTCCGAAAGCTCATCCGGATATTCAACGCTCCTGGACAAGCGGATAGGAACCTCAAGCCCCCCTCTTCCCTTGTCATGAAGATCCATCACAAGCCCTCCAACGGGGTTTGCTATCTGCCGGCGAAACAGCACCAGGACTGCAGCAGAGACAGTAAACATGATGAGCAGATGACCGACAATAGCCGGCACGAGCCCCCGGAAGACCTCTTGCCTTATATCCTTCTGAGCCAAAAAAATGCGAAGCTCGCCTACAACCATCTGAATCCCACGATGGTCATAAACAAGTACTTCGCTGATTGATTGCAGGCCCGAGGTCTCTGTGGATCCAGAAAACAATATCCTGCCTTCATCATCTTCTACTTCTACCCGTGACACATAGGGGAACCGCGCAATGGCATCAATCTGCACCTGCAGAAGGACACGATCTGTCAACCACAGGCTGAATACGAGGGACGGAATATGGCTTTGCCTGATCTGGAGGAGTTCCTGGTTCAGGCGATGCACTTCACGGCGATACGACAGGGTGCTTTCAACAAGGGTAAAGACCAGGGTGACCGAAAAAACGAGTACCAGCACCGCCAGGGAAAAGCGGAGCCCTATTGATTGGCGCCAATTCAAAATCCTGTATTTCATCCCCACCCCTAGCGATTCGGCAAGCCGTTTGCTGACCTGACCTCTGCCTCTATCCTGCCATACATTCCATCGGCCTTCATCGCACGCAGGGCCAATGCCAGATCATCCAGCAAACCCTCGTGCTTTTTGTGCACGTACAGGAACATATCCCGTCTGGCCAGGGGAGGCTCAAGGTGGAAGACTCCTTCTATCCCCAGGTCCCTCAACACGACATAGCCAGTCAGCAAGTCATACAGGGCTACATCGATTCTGCCCTTCCTCAGCATGGTGAACAGTTCGACTTCTGTCGGAACCTTGACCACACCTGGGAAGCTTTCTGTATTGGCTTCGAATATCTTCCACCCTTTGACCAATCCTACATCCAGCTTGCTCAGGCTCTCCCATCCATTTATCACGATAGACCGCCTGGCAAAGGCAACAAATTCCATAGTCATGTTCGGCTCGACTACACGCCTTAGATCAGGATACTGTAACTCCATACCAGCCACCCGGTTGATCTCCGCGTCCAGAATACCTGCATTGACATCCAGCAAGGATTTTTCAGTTGGTGTGTATACGATGTCCACTTCGATACCGATCCTGCGGAAAGCTTCGGTTAGTACACGATCCAGCAGGCCTTCCTTTCCATCATTTGACAGGAGGTTCTGGTATGAAGTGCTTATGGTAAAGACATCCTGCGCCATGGCAGATGATGTGCATATTCCCACAAGCAGGGATAAAGTAAAGATTTTAAAAAGCATAAACATCAGTCTATTCGACCTGAAGTTTTGAGGCAAGCAGCAAGGACCATCCAAAGAGTAACTAGAAGTTGAAGGCCTCCAGATCAAGGCCTTTTATGCCGATTGTCAAGGCCTCCGGTTGAGGAGAGGTGATGGTCCGCATCCATAGATTGAGGGCAGAGGGGAAAGACCGGGAAAACAGGTTTACATTGGCCGGTTCGTTGTCCAGGGTTCCAACAACCGTTCCCAGATGTGCAAGGTTCTCGCAGGATGCCTCCTTGAAGCTTGCATCGTCCGCATCGAATGACGGCTTGAACCTGAAGGTTTCGTCCGGGGTAACCGGCAGGCCATGATGTTCGAACCCGGCCCGGGTGCCGGCCTCCATCCCGGGGCTGTGCCTGCCGGTCAGGTACACCAGCCTGAAGTACCGGTGCTTCAGTTCGTGCAGGCACCCGGCAACCCCAGGGTAAGGCCTGTCCAGCTGCACCCACTCATCGGTAAAAAACCGTTGGCGCCAGAACCGGTAGACCTCATCAAGCTTGTCCCGGTCATCAAAACCAGAGGCAACCAGGGGGTCGCAGATATTCCAGAAGGGAGAGGCCAGGGGAATCCTGTCCCGCCAGGGCTTCAGGAAACTGAAGTGCCCGAAGGCTGCATCCAGTATTTCAAGGTTCCGGGGTCCGGTATCCATAAGGGTGGAATCGATATCGAATATCAGTATCCAGGGACCTTCGGCGCCTTCCGCCTTCAGAAGTTTCCGTCTTTCTTCAAATAAACAGATCAGGTTCATGATTTTTCTATAATTATCGCATGACGCAGCCAGAACTTTTTGGACTCCTGCAACTCTTCCGGTTTCAG
>MIBM01000430.1:2720-2862 GCA_001830645.1 Spirochaetes bacterium RIFOXYC1_FULL_54_7 | reverse complement strand
GAAGACATCCGCATTTTGCCAGACTCCCCAGACGCAGAGGTTCCGGGTTTTGCACCTTTTACCATGGATCAGATGGGATGGGATGGTACGCCCCGCCCGGGGAGCCCAGAAAGCACCCTTGGTCCAGGGCCAAAGGCGTTTC
>MIBM01000430.1:2446-2665 GCA_001830645.1 Spirochaetes bacterium RIFOXYC1_FULL_54_7 | reverse complement strand
CCTGGCAAACCCAATCAGGTCATCAAGGGCAACAAGATACTCGGCCTTGTGGGCCTCCAGATGCCCGGGATCCTTCAGGACAATTTCAACCGACATGTAGAATCCTCTCCACAGAATTACCAAAGAATGGCATTATTTGAGACCCGAACTCAGATAGCCGTCCATGAACTGCCGCCTGAAGGAAATGAACAGTATCAGGAGGGGCAATATGGCCAGCAC
>MIBM01000430.1:2241-2429 GCA_001830645.1 Spirochaetes bacterium RIFOXYC1_FULL_54_7 | reverse complement strand
GGCCCCACTGAGCGCCTATCTCTCCCATCTGGGTAAACCTTACCAGTCCCATGGTGATGGGCCGGACCCTGTCTGACTGGGTTATCACCAGGGGCCACAGGAAATCATTCCAGCGCCAGGAGAAGCTTGACACGGTAAATGCGGCTACAGCCGCCGAGGCATTGGGAAGGTAGACATACCTCAGAACC
>MIBM01000430.1:0-2215 GCA_001830645.1 Spirochaetes bacterium RIFOXYC1_FULL_54_7 | reverse complement strand
CGCGGCATCCACAAAATCCAGGGGAACATCCAGGAAGCTTTGTCTGAACAGGAAGGTTCCAAAGGCAGAGCCGAAGAAAGGCAGGGCAATACCGAGGAAGGTATCGAAAAGTCCGAGCCGGCTCACAATCTCGAAATGGCCAACCAGGAGGGCAGCTGCCGGAATCATCATGTGCATGAGAATCACCGTGAAGATGATCCGGTCCCCGGGAAAACGCCAGCGGGCAAAGGCAAAGGCCGCGAGACTGGAAGTAACCAGCTGTCCGCTGAGTATCATCGACCCCTGGAGCATGGTATTCAGGTAATACCGGCCGAAGGGAGCCAGTTCCAGGACACGCCGGTAATTGGCCAGGGTGAGACCGGAACCGAAGAACACATTACCCGATGCAAAGGGTTCATTCGGTGGCCTCAGGGATGCAAGGATGGCCCACACCAGAGGTGTTGCCATGACCAATGCCAGTAGCCCGACAGCAAGGTATACCAGGGCGGTGCGCAGGATTTTAGCGTTCATGGCGTTCACTCGTCATGAAGTTGGCAGTCGTCAACGCCAGGAGCACAGCAACCAATATGACCGTAATCGCTGCAGCCCTTCCAAGGTCCAGTTGCTCGAACCTCACCTGCCATAACTGGTACAAAAGGAGATTGGACCGTTCACTTGGCCCCCCCTTGGTCAGGACAAACACATGGTCCACCGTCTGGAAGGCTCCTATGATGGTAATGGTGTTCACAAAGAGTATCTGCCTCCGGATCAGAGGCAGGACTATGTTCATCAGGAAACCCGGACCCGTCGATCCATCAAGACGGGCAGCCTCGAGCACCGAGCGATCTATATTCTGGAGCCCTGCAAGAATGAAGAGCATCGAGAAACCAGCCTGTTTCCAGAAGGCCACGATCACCAGGGTCCAGAGTGCCATGTTCGGGTTTCCTGTCCAGTTCTGGGGACCACCATAACCGAAAAAGTGGAGTACCTGGTTCAGGATGCCGTAATCCGGCGTGAAGAAGAAGAGCCAGATGGTTGCTGCGCTTACCATGGGCAGCACGCTTGGATGGAAGAACACCAGCCTGAAGAATTCCTTACCCCTGATCTTACCCCACACAAGCAGGCTCAGGGCAAGGGCCGCAATGATGGTGGCCGGGACAAGCACCAGTACATACAGGACGGTATTGCCTATGATGCCACGGAAGCCCTCATCCGAAAAAAGCCTGATGTAGTTGCCCAGCCCATGCCATTGCGGAATCTGGAACCTGGGAATGTTCAGCTGGTAGCGGAACAGGCTGCCGAGTATGGCAGAAGCCAGGGGTATTATAGTGAAGGTGCATACAAACAGGAACGTGGGAGCCACCAGGAGGTATGGAAGTACAGGTGGGCTTTTTCTCATGGGTTCCTTCCGTAGTCAAAGGGGGGATCCATCTGTATGGACAATTAGATGGATGACAATTTGATGGATACCCCCATAGTGCTGGTTACTTGTAGTCGGCCAGAATTTTCTCGGCCTCGGCCTGGGCCGTATCCATGGCAGCCTTGGCGTCCAGCTGGCCATTGAAGGCAGCCTGCAGATACTTGTGGAACACGGTACGCACCTGGGCCAGTGCCTGGGTGGACAATTCCGTCTTGGCGAAGCCAAGGGCCTTGGCGATGTCATCCGCCTGTGGAACTGCAGACGAGTAGGTCTTCCAGTCTGCGCCATCCAGGGTTGCCTTCCGGTATGGAATATAACCGGTGGACTTGGAGAACCCTGCCACCCTTGAAGGTTCCAGCAGATAGCGTGCGAATTTCAGGGCTGCATCGTTTTCGGCAGGGCTGTGTCCAGGGGTCAGGTAGATGTTCCCGCCACCGGGAACGCTGGCGTAGCTTCCTTCGGTTTTGCCGGGTACCGCCATTACACCAACCTTGAAGGAAGCGTTTGCGAGAATGGTAGAAAGGCTACCCGACGAATGCACGATCATGGCTGTCTTGCCTGCAGCAAAGTTCTGCGGAGCGCTACCCCAGTTGGCCTGTACGCCTGCGGGGGTGGATTTGTAGGTAGCCGACAGACTGTTGTAGAACCGTATGGCTTCAACAACCTCGGGGGCGTTGAAGTTTACCGTCACGTCATTGGTAAGCACATTCCTGCCGGCCCCAATGGCCAGGGGCTGGAAGGTCCAGTAGGGCCAATCGGTGGGATACTCTATACCCCAGCGGCCTCTGCCGCCATCAAGGGTCAAAGCCTGGGCAA
>MIBM01000429.1:5780-8749 GCA_001830645.1 Spirochaetes bacterium RIFOXYC1_FULL_54_7 | reverse complement strand
GATTATCTGACCCTTCCTGCCTGTGCCGATCACAAGAAAGCCCTACCCGACAACCAGGGGCTGAATACCGGCGGCATGGGCGCCATCTGTCCTGTTCCCAGCGCTGACCGTGCCATGATGGAGCGCATAGACCGCGAGATAGTATCTCCTACCTTCAGGCAGATGGCTGTGGAAGGCCTGGGATTCCGCGGTGTGGTGTTCTTTGGGGTTATGGTCTGCGCCGATGGCCCCAGACTCCTGGAGTACAATGTACGCTTCGGCGATCCGGAGACCCAGAGCCTCCTGCCACTTCTGACCAGCGATATCTGCGACATGTTCGAGACCGCTTCCAGCGGCAGTGTCCTGGATGCAAGGCCGGAGTTCATGAACAAGTCAGCAGTTGGTATCACCATTGCCGCTGCCGGCTATCCCGGGCCGTATGCAACCGGCCTGGAGGTCACCGGCCTGCCCCGGGACGTTGAAGGCGTGAGGATCTTCCATGCAGGCACCGTGCTGGGAGATGATGGTGTCCTGAGGACCAGAGGTGGCCGCTGCTTCACCGTGGTGTCCGTCGGGGATGACTACTTCTCCGCCCATGGTATCGCACTGGAAGCAGCCAGACGTGTCAGTTTCGATGGGGCCTGGTTCCGCGACGACATAGGCAAGAAATTCTTCCTGGAGTAACCCCTCAGGGATGACGTTTCCAGGGCAGGCTTGGCCAGGTAAGCTCGGCACTGCGTACAAACCAGGCATAGATGGCAGCGGCGCGGTTACCGAAGGAGTTTTCCAGCTTGCCTCGCACCCCGGGAAGCACCGCTGCCTTGGCGCTGGATACCGCGTAGAACAGTACCGCCTCGTCGGCATTGATGGCCAGTACGCGCACGTTCAGCATGCCTGGAGCCGCAACGGGTATGATGCCATAACGCATGCCGGTGAGGTTTGACGTGGCATTGGTCACGTAATCGTTCCCTGCCTGCAGCATGATCTGGTAGCGGTTGTCACCGAAGGACAGGTCCTTCTGCCTGGCGTACAGTGTTTCCCGGCGGATGGGGATGGCTGGAAGCCAGCTGTCAGGAACCCTCCCGGTACTGTCCGGTCCGCTGGTCAGATGCGAAATCTCGTAGAACAGGCGCATGGTGTTCCTGCTGGCCGACCAGTATTCAATACCCTCCAGGCTGCCAACTGACCGGAAGATATTGTACAGGGTCAGCAATTCCGCTTCCGGAGTACCCCTGGTCGGCTTTGTCCATGAAAACAGGGCTTCAACGACCACGTCAGGGCCTTCGTCTGCCAGGGCTTCACACAAGCCAGCCGAGGCCGGGTGTACGGGCATGATGGTGGGAGCCGCCGACTTGCCGGTGGATGTGGCCCTGAGACCCGATTCTGGCAGCGGCGCTGCTTTTCCGGGCCCTGCCAAAGCGGCGGCCGGCAGGAACGATGAGACCGGAGCCGCCGCCGATTGTACCGGTGAGAACAATGCGATGGACAGGACAAGGAACAGTGCGGCAATGGCGGCCGCAGAAGAACCGTGCTTCATGTAAAACCTTCCTGATGTAAATTTCCTGGAGTTCGTTTCCTGATGCACACTATAGCGCGGATCCCCGTTCCGTCACAGGCTGTGCCTGTCGGGATTTCTGCCAGGGCCATCGCGGGGCCCTTTTTTTTTGCCTGTCGTTCAGGTATAAGAGTAAAGCAATAAAAGAAATCTATAGCTTGCATAAAAATACATTATTCCCTTTATTCTGACCAATGGTGGCAGTCCGGATTTGCAGGGTCTTTGCCCGCAGGTCCTGGGCTTCCATGGAAGGCTGGCACATGAAGCTCGTTATCGTAGCCGTGGAACTTGTTGGAGCCCTCGGGCTTTTCCTGTTCGGGATGAAGATACTGTCGGAGTCCATACAACGGGCCGCTGGAGACACCCTCAAGCGGACCCTCAATCTGATGACAGGCAACACCTTCAAGGCCCTGCTCACCGGACTGGGCATGACCGCCTTGGTACAGTCGTCATCGGCGACTACAGTCATGGTGGTGTCCTTCGTCAACGCGGGACTGCTCACCGTGGTGCAGGCCGCAGGTGTAATCTTCGGCGCCAATATCGGCACCACCTCCACCGCCTGGATAGTCTCCCTGGTCGGCTTCAAAGTTTCCATGGCGGAACTTGCCCTGCCCATGATAGGTCTGGGCTTTGTGATGTTGATGACAGCCAAGCGGAAGTCCAGAGCCAGGGACTACGGCGAGGCTGCCATAGGCTTCGGCCTCCTGTTCCTGGGTCTCCAGTTCCTGTCCCATGTCCTGCCCAAGCCATCTCCGGAACTGCTGCACTTCCTGTCCCAGGTTTCAGGCCTTGGTGTACTCTCTGTCCTGCTGGCAACCCTTGTGGGCACCATCCTGACCATCCTGGTCCATTCGTCCAGCGCATCCACTGCCATCATCATCACCCTGGCGGTGGAAGGTGTCATAGGTTTCGAAATGGCCGCCGGCCTGGTACTAGGCGCAAACATCGGTACCACAATCGATGCCTTGCTTGCCAGCATCGGCGCACGTACGGCCGCCAGACGGGCGGCCATGATACACATACTGTTCAATGTGCTCGGTACCGTGTGGGCTGTCATTTTGTTCAAGCCCTTCATCGCTTTGGTCAATGTCATGGCCGGGGGATCGACCATAGCCCAGCACATAGCCCTCATGCACACCGTGTTCAACGTCGTCAACGCCCTCATCTTCGCACCCTTCGCCGGCCGTTTCGCAGCCTTGGTAACCAGGCTGATCAAGGCACGGCCGGGTGAAGAAACCATGCTCCAGAAACTGGAATACGTTGCGGTACCCATGATGGACAGCCCGGAACTCAACCTCATGCGTGCCCGGAAAGAGATAGCGGGCATGGCCGACCTCTGCTCGACCATGTTCGGCCGCTTCCGCCTTATCCTCAAAGACAGGCCGGCCGACTTCCAGGAGGATGTGGAAGCCTTCCGCAACATGGAAAACTACGC
>MIBM01000429.1:4767-5761 GCA_001830645.1 Spirochaetes bacterium RIFOXYC1_FULL_54_7 | reverse complement strand
CTGTCACGCTTCATCCTGGAATGTGCTTCCCACGATGTTGGCTCAGCCGGCCGGGACATAGGCGCCATGCTGCGCATGGTCACCGACCTCGAGGACATAACAGATGACTGCTTCAGCCTGGTCATGCTCCTGGACAAGGCCAGTGCGCGCAAACTTGAACTGGACAAGGACGAAGTGGACGAACTCGGGCCGTACAGCCTGCTGGTCGAGAATTTCCTGACCTTTGTCCGTGACCATATCAACGAGAGCATCTCGGAAGAGCAGCTTCTGGTAGCTGGAGAACTGGAAGACAAAATCGACGTCTTCAGGACAGCCCTCAAGAAGAAGGCCCGCAAGCGCATGCAGAAGGGCGGCAACGTGAAGGCCGAGCTCCTGTACATCGACATAGTACGGCATATCGAGACGATCGGTGACCACGCCTACGCCGTGGCCAGGGCCCTGCGGGAGATCAAGTAATCCGGATCAACAGGATCAGCAAGCTTGGTACCGTAGAAGTGGTAGCCTGGTTCCATTGATTTCTGCCTCCTGCCTGTATATACTTGTATATACGTAGAGGAGGTATCCAGTGCAGACCCATCTGTTCAAATCCGGTAATTCCGTAGCCCTGCGTATACCCCAGTCCCTGTGGCCAGTGTCCCCCGGAACCCCGGTGGAAGTCACCAGGGAAGGGGACAAGCTGGTCGTATCGCCAGTACGGGAAAGCCTTTCTGGTGCCATGGAAGTTTTCAAAGGTTTTGACGCCGGCTTTATGGAAGCGGGCAGGGAAAGCGGAGAAGATCCGGAGCGGAACTGGTGAAATACCTGCTGGACACCAATATCTGCATCTATCTGATGAAGGAACAACCCCCATCCGTAGCCAAGCGCTTTTCCAGGCTGCAGGTCGGCGATGTCGGTATTTCATCCATTACCATGGCGGAACTTGAGCATGGTGCCGGCGCAAACCCGGAATTAGCCTCCAGCCGACGAGCCCAGCTGAAGGCTCTGGCCAAGGTGA
>MIBM01000429.1:4509-4734 GCA_001830645.1 Spirochaetes bacterium RIFOXYC1_FULL_54_7 | reverse complement strand
GGGAGTATGGCCTCATTCGCAATGGAAGCAAACAGCTGGGCCGCAACCGTTTCGATACCCTGATCGCAGCCCAGGCTCTGGCCCGCCAACTGATCCTGGTCACCAACAATCTTGCAGACTTTTCCGGAATCCCCGGCCTTGCCCTGGAAAACTGGATCGAAGCCTGAGGCTGACGGGCCAGCGTAGAACCTGCCTCGCTGGCATCCTTTCAGGATCTTTTGATAC